>NZ_DAKC01000130.1:0-3136 GCF_002496465.1 Methanosaeta sp. UBA356
GGCGGGGAGCAGTCACCAAAAGGCTTTTTGTGTGTTAGGTGGTTGGATATCCGAGGGGAGACTGATTTGGCGGCACCTAAAGAGATCGTGGAGCTTGTGGAGAGGTTCGAGAGCAACCGGGAGGCCTACAAGTCAGGGCACTACAATGAGACCCAGGTTCGACGAGAGTTTGTCGATCCTCTCTTCAAGGCCCTGGGCTGGGATATCGATAACGAGCAGGGGTTTGCCGAGGCCTACAAGGATGTGATCCATGAGGACGCCATCAAGGTGGGCGGCACCACCAGGGCTCCGGACTACTCTTTTCGCATTGGCGGCCAGCGCAAGTTCTTTTTGGAGACCAAGAAGCCCTCGGTGGACATCAAAGAGGACATTCACCCTGCTTTCCAGTTGCGGCGATATGCCTGGACGGCAAAGCTGCCCCTGTCCATCCTCACAGACTTTGAGGAGTTCTCGGTCTACGACTGCACTATAAAGCCGGACAAGAAGGATATGCCCTCCAAAGGGCGGATACTCTATCTGACTTGCAGGGATTATCTGGAGCAGTGGGATGAGATTGCGGCCATATTCTCCAAGAACGCCATCCTCAAGGGCTCTTTTGACAAGTATGCTCAAGATAAGAGGAGCAAGAGAGGCACGGCCCAGGTGGATTCTGCCTTCCTGGAGGAGATCGCCGGCTGGAGGGAGATCCTGGCCAGGAATATCGCCCTGCGAAATCCGGAGCTGGACACCAGGGACCTCAACTATGCCGTTCAGGCGACGGTCAACCGCATAGTCTTCCTCAGGATATGCGAGGACCGGGGGATTGAGAGGCTGATGAAGATGGAGGACCTCCTTCAGGGGGAGCGGGTCTACCCCAGGCTCTCTGAGCTGTTCCGTCGGGCGGACGAGCGCTACAACTCCGGCATATTCCATTTCGAAAAAGAATCGGGCAGGGAAAATCCGGACACTCTCAGCCTGCGGCTAAATATCGATGACAAACCTTTAAAAGACATCATCCGGCGGCTCTACTATCCGGACAGCCCTTATGAGTTCTCAGTCCTGCCGGCGGAGATCTTAGGCCAGGTCTATGAGCAATTTTTAGGAAAGGTCATTCGCCTCACCGACGGCCACCGGGCGGTGGTGGAGGACAAGCCGGAGGTGAAAAAAGCGGGCGGAGTCAAGTACACCCCGGCCTACATCGTGGACTATATCGTGAAGAACACCCTGGGGCCCACATTGGAGGAGAAGACGCCGTCGGATGCAACGAAGATAAGCGTTCTTGATCCAGCCTGCGGCTCGGGCTCATTTCTCATTGTGGCCTATCAGCATCTGCTGGACTGGCATAGAGAATGGTATGTGCAAAATTTGGTTCCTATGCTCCAGAGCGGCCTGAGGCCCTCGTCCATCCAGATAAGGCATATGCTGCCGGCCAATGAGGGGGCGAGTAAGGGCAGAAAGAAGGATCGGGAGCCGGAGCTTCCAGTCTTTCAGGGCCGGGGCGGGGAGTGGAGGCTGACCACGGCGGAGAGAAAGAGGATTCTCTTGAATAACATCTACGGAGTGGACATCGACCGCCAGGCGGTGGAGGTGACCAAGCTCTCGCTTCTCTTGAAGGTGCTGGAGGGGGAGAACGAGGAGACGATCTCCAAGCAGCTCACGCTCTTCTCGGAAAGGGCGCTGCCGGATCTGAGCAGGAACATCAAGTGCGGGAATTCATTGATCGGCTGGGACATCCTGGAGGATAATCCGAGTCTCGGGCAGGAGGATATCGAGAGGATCAATCCGTTTGACTGGAGAACGGAATATCCGGAGATCTTCTCCAGAGGCGGCTTTGATGTGGTGATAGGCAATCCGCCTTATGTCAGGCAGGAGAGTTTAGGAGAGTTCAAAGGCTATTTCCAGAAGCATTTCCAGGTCTATCAGGGGACGGCTGACCTTTATGCATACTTCATAGAACGTGGCGTCTCTCTCCTTCAAGATGAAGGCATCTTCTCTTACATCGTGGCTAACAAATGGATGAGAGCGAACTACGGCCTGCCCTTGCGCAGATGGCTGAAGGAGCAGTGCATTGAGGAGATAATCGATTTTGGAGATCTGCCGGTATTTCTGGGAGCGACGACTTATCCATGCATAATACGCATTGTCAGGAGGCCACCTCAGTCAAGCTTCCAGGCAACGCAGGTCAAGACCCTGAATTTCAATGATTTGGGCGAATACGTCAATGAGAACGGCTACAAAGTGAATCAATTGACTCTTGATGATTCCGGCTGGTCTTTGGCCGATGAAGCCACACAGGAGCTGCTGGACAAGCTGAAGGGGAAGGGCGTGCCCCTAGGCGAGTATGTGGGTGGGAAGATCTACTATGGCATTAAAACCGGACTAAATGAAGCCTTTGTAATCGATGCTCAAACACGGGAAAAGCTGATAGCTGAAGATCCGAAGAGCGAGGAGCTGATCAAGCCCTTTCTGGCAGGCAGGGATATCAAGAGATACCAGCAACCCGTGAGCGATAAATATCTGATTCTCATTCCCAGAGGATGGACCAGAGAGAAATCCAGCAATGCTAAGGATGCTCTTGGATGGCTTAAAGGCAATTATCCAGCAATGGCCAATCACTTGCTGCCTTTTGCTCAGGCAGCTGGAAAGAGATACGACAAAGGAGAATATTGGTGGGAGCTAAGGGCTTGCGATTATTATAGTGAGTTCGAGAAACCGAAGATAATGCTTCCAGATATTTCTATCCGTGGAAACTTTATGCTTGATGAAGATGGTTGCGTCTATTCAGCAAATACAACCTATATTATTTCTTCTTCGGACAAATATTTGATAGGATTACTTAATTCATCGTTGATGGATTTCTATTATCGAAATTTAACCGCAGTTTTCCGAGGAGGATATCTGCGATTCTTTACACAGTACCTAAGCCAGCTCCCAATCAGACAGATAGAATTTGCCAAAAATCACGAATCTGCCCGCCATGATCGCATGGTCTCCCTGGTGGATCGGATGCTTGCCCTCCACAAACAGCTCCAGGAGGCCCGCACGCCCCATGACGAGACCGCCCTCCAGCGGCAAATTGAGGCCACCGACCGGCAGATAGATGCTCTGGTCTACGAGCTTTATGCGCTGACGGAGGATGAAAAAAAGATAGTTGAAG
>NZ_DAKC01000042.1:0-5103 GCF_002496465.1 Methanosaeta sp. UBA356
GCAATTTCGGTTTCACAAATCCCAGGCAACCATGCAGCATTTCGCCCCAAGGGGCGCGAGCCCTCGAGAGGTGACAGACATTTGCCCAATCTGCAACTAGGGATTGCGGATTACTTACTATCACGAATACAAAACGTGGTCCATTATAGTCGTACAAGATCAAAGGAGGAATTTCATAGTCAAAGCAGATCTTCAAGCTCTTCTCTTTTTATTCCTGCATCTTCCAAAATCTGTATGAGTGTGCCTCTTGCTATATCCTGGTCGCTATGGGAAGGAACTGTGACCCTTCTCTTCGTTTCCGGATGAGCAAAGATATAATGGCTCCCCGTAACTCTCTTCAGTACGAAACCTTTCTTTTCAATAATCGCTATGACTTTCTGAGGAGTTAGAGATGGCAGCTTAGGCATGGGCCTCCACTGTCAGCCTGCACTCGATGAGATCCTCTTCTACAGGAATTGCCTCGCCGTCTTCTATCAGGCTTTCAATATAGCCATTGATTGCATCCCTGGCCATCTCGATCGCCTCTTCCACTGTCTTTCCATAGGTGATGCACCCGGGAAGTGCCGGGACTAAAACAGTATAGCCGCCTTCAGGTTCCTTGCGCAGAGTGATCCGATAGCTGAGAGTTCTCATATCTAATATAGATCACTGACAAATGAAATATAACTTGCGGCTATTGGGGATCACTCAGGCCAGTGTTTTCAGCAAGACCATCATCAGTATCTCGATATAGCAGGGGTGCAAGCTCCGAGGATACAATAGTCCCTATTCCATGCTGAATTAGAGCTCCCCAATCACTGCCATCATAAATCCATGCAACCATATCGCATCCCACCCCACAGGGGCGCGAGCCCTCGGGATAGGACAGACATTATCCCAAACCGGAACCATGGCTCCCGTATCATCGCTGTCCTATATCCAGGTAGCCTGCCGTATCCCTTGAAGGATATCGCTTGGGAACGAATTGGTTTTGGTGTTGCTAAGAGGATTTAGAGCATTGGTCAATCTATACGCAGCGAAATCCTGGAAAACTATTCAGATCAGATGCCAGATAATTATAATAACTTCGAAAATTCATCAACGCTCATACCAGCCTGCCTGATGATCGCCCGCAGCGTTCCTCGATCAAGCTCTCTGTGATTAGGAACAATGACCTGTGAGAAAGGATCATCTCGTCTCAGGACAATGTGGCTTCCTTCCTGACGTTTGAAGTAGAATCCGATCTTCTAAAGGGCTTTGACACAGTCCTGACCGGAAACCACGGGCAATTTGCTCATGCAACTGCCAAAAGTGCATCGAAGCGTTCCTCTGGGACGGCAATCCCATCCTCTTTTAATGCATCTATGTATGCTTGAATTGCCTCTTTGGTATTATTAAGGGCCTCCTCTTTGGTTCTTCCCTGGCTGATGCATCCGGGAAGGCTAGGAACTTCCGCTACCCAGCAGCCATCTTCGCCTGGATAGATGATCACTTGTCGCATGGTTCTTTATATCCCCTTCACCATATATTTACCTATGTTCTGATAGCTGCCATATTCACCTGATCTTCTTCAGCCGCTCGTTAACCATATCAGCATCAAAATACTCGGGATCAAATTTCCCTCCCACCCACATCAACATATCCTTATGCTCTGGATGGCTTCTATCTCTGAGGGTCTTCAGGAGATGGTAGTATCCACTTTCTCCACCACAATCCTCGGGAGGTGCAGAACGCTTTCCCTTCAAGCAGACAGGATGCTCCAGTTCCTCTTCAGGCTTGAAGATCTTCTCCACCAAGATCGTGTGACTCCAGCTATCTCCAAAGTCATATTCATAAACGAACTTGAACTTCTCCCCGGGTATGATTCTATCCAGCCTGAACTTTTTCTCGTCCTTGAAATCATCGCCAAGCATATCAGCTTCCCTGGAGATGATGCTGTAGCTCTCACCATCTATCAAGAACTGGTGCAGATGGCAGTCATACCAGCCCATGACCTCCTGCAGGATCTTGTGTAGCTTGAACAACGATATATCCCCCCGAACCTGAATCCTTCTCCAGATCGGCGGCCTTATTCTATCAAGGGTCACCTTGAGTTGATAAATTGCCATAGGCTCTGAAAGACCTGAAGAGCCCTTAGTTTTTTTTACCATAATCCCTGATTGGGGTTCTCTATAGATATCATTATTGATCTGCGGATAGGAATTTCATACCCATTCGGTTGCCTGATGAGCGCTGGATACACTTGACTGAAGGTCACTCTGCGAAGGACGAAGCAGGAAGTTCTTATCCACTAGAACATAGTAGTTCACGGACACTTACAAATAGCATAGATATTATTAATGATTGGGTGAGTTTTTATGATCTATAAAGAGCTTGGCGCCGTCATACTGGTCTTGGGATTGCTCCTCTCAACAGGCATTATCGCTGGCCAGGATGCTGATCCTCTCAAACAGGAAGTTGCAGCTCTTGAACAAGGAGCTTTGGACGATATTGCTTTTTCGCCCCAGAATACAAGCGGAGAGGCTTTATGGAGGCTAGTCTGTGCATCGGATGCTGTCAACGCGAATTTCACCAAAATTGAGACAGCACTTATGGATGCCAGCATAGCCCTTTCAGATACAGGAATCGATGGGCCTGATGCTAGAGAAATCCTATCAAGACTCATGCTGGCCGACTCTTCTGCAATTGATTGTGTTACAATCGATCCTACCGGCACAGTACGGGAGGTGGAGCCATCATCATTTGAAAGCGTGAAGGGAGAGAATTTGAAGAACCAGGAGCATATAAATAATACTATTGATACTGGGCTCTATTCAGGATTCCATCTCATAAAGGCAGTTGAGGGCGTATATGCAATCGACTCGGAGATGCCTGTTTTTGACCGGAATGGAACTCTCATTGGGACCGTCAGCTTTCTGTTTAACAACAGCCAGTTTTTTGATAACGTTCTTTCTCCCTTCCAGCCTGGCGGAAACTCCAAGATATGGATAGCCAGAGCAGATGATGCAACGAAATTGTACGACACAGATCCGTCTCAGATATTGCTCAATAAAAGCTCTCAAATATATCAGAATTTTCCACAGCTTTTAGAGCTCTCGAATAGGATAAGCGTGGAGAGAACGGGTTATGGAACATACGAATTCTTAGACCAATCTCATGGAGAAACGATAAGGAAAGGCTGCTACTGGACGACCATTCCTAACAATGGTATGCAGATGAGAATTATTCTAACGCTTGATCTCCAATAGACCTTGCTGGACTGAATCAGTGTGGCTCAGATATCGGGCTGGTGCATAATAATATCCAAACCAGCCCTTCACTTCTTGCTACTGCGGAAAAAGGATTTTTAGTGGGCAGACGATGCTTTTATTCTATGGAATTTATCAATGGAAGCTATCGCTGGTTTTCCCTGCTCGAGATACGACATCTCGATTTCATCGTCGGAGATGATAGTTCCAAAGCCATATCCCTTGCTCTCGGCGATATAAAACGTTTTATTATCTGCACCAATTGCTCCTGCGAAGGCCTCCACAATCTCTTCTCCTTCGTGCATATAGGTTATGTTTCCTGTGATGAGGCGGTCTGTCTGCTCAACGACGATAAGAGTGACCCTATCATCTTCCACCAGATCATATGCACCATCACCAACAAAATATGCCGTCGCAGATCCAGTCCAGTTGCCCACGAGGTCTGGAACTTGAGCTGTGCATATTCCCGTAATTAGGATGATCAGAAAGATTAGCCAAATCCTTTGCATTGATCTCATTGCACCACTTTTTTTATCATAAACCACCGTTCTATATATTAATAGCGGCTCAAAGTTATCCAATTGCCGCGGAACAAATTTTTCCGCCATTCTTAAAGCTTTCTCCTTTATCAATTGCATCAGTTCAACATCAGCCATTTGACATTGAGGATGGGGCAGCCCATATACTGAAACCTATTTTCCTTCATCCATTAGGTTTTTCGGCCATTTCCTAAGTCTTTTCGGATCACTGATTTATGGGCCTAATGATATCAACAGATCTCATATTGATACTAAGGTCTGAGAGGTGAAAGCTGCATAATGTCAAAATTAAAAAGGCTGAACGAGATGATGCCGGGCGAGAGAGGAAAGGTTGCAGTCGTGTCTTCATGCGGCGCTCTCCGCTGCAGGATGATGGAGATGGGGCTTGTAAAGGGCGCAGAGCTGGAGGTGGTAAGGCTCGCCCCTTCAGGCGATCCAGTGGAGATTCTCCTCAAGGGCTACAGCCTCGCTCTTCGAAAGAGGGAAGCCGTGAACATAACGTTGGTGGTGGACTGACTTGATCAGCACGGGATCGATATCTGGAGGCAGTCTGCCTCTGGCCTTCCTCCCGGAGGGCAGAGCAGGAACTGTGCTTGAAATTCGGGGCGGGCACGGAGCTGTGAGACATCTCGAGGATATGGGCTTCGCCCCTCCTGCCAGAGTTTTAGTCCTAAAGTCCTGCCCGCCGGGAGCCATGCTTGTGATGGTGAAGGATTCAAGAATTGCGCTTGGGCGGGGCATTGCCATGAAGATACTTGTTAAAGGGGTTGATGATCCATGATTCGAGCAGCACTTATCGGCAATCCCAATGTCGGAAAGACTGAGATTTTCAATCGCCTGACTGGGCTATCCCAGAATGTGGGCAACTTTCCCGGCGTAACGGTTGAGAAGAAGGCAGGACGGCTGGTTCATAAGGGACAGCAGATCGAGTTGGTGGACCTGCCAGGCACCTACAGCCTCACCGCTCATGCCGTTGACGAGCTTGTGGCCAGGGACTACATCGTTATAGAGAGACCGGATGTCATCGTTGATATAGTGGACGGAGGCAACCTGGAGAGGAACCTTTACCTCACAATGCTCTTGCTTGAAATGGATGCCAACCTGGTCATTGCTTTGAACAGATGGGATATGGTAGCAGCCAGAGGGATGAGGATTGATGTGGAGAAGCTCTCCCGGTTGTTGGGCTGCCCGGTAGTTCCGACGGTTGCAATCACTGGAGAGGGCCTGGAAGAGCTGAAGGATTCGATAGTCGATGTCGCAGGTCAGAAAAGGGCGGAAGGCCCCAGATCTGCAATAAATTACGGAGACGATATCGGAGGGTTTCGAAAAACTAATCA
>NZ_DAKC01000059.1:0-2305 GCF_002496465.1 Methanosaeta sp. UBA356
GAAGTGGCTGCAAAATAGGTGCCGGATTCAATATTTTGCAGGAACGCACGACATGTAGCTCGGTATTTTGTATAGTCCAGTGCACCATACAAAAATATGTTCGTATCTATAAATATATTGGATTGGGGCGCAAGCGAATCCAGAGAGCTAATCACAGCTAATCCTCGGATTCGATTATCTCTTCTATAAGTTTTTGGTCATCTAATTTGATTGAGCCAATAAGTTGATCAGTAAGACTCTTGATCGGCTTGACGAGCAATTCTCCGCCTTTCACGCTCAGAGCTACTCGTTTGCCTTCACAAAGGTCAATCTCAGATAATATTGAACTCGGAAGCTCAATTATCCCACCTTTCTTAACAAGAACCTCCATTTATCTCACCAAAGCATTACTAACATGTCCCTGCCTCTAAAAAAAGATTTTCCCAATTATGAGATCCAAGACAGATCAACCAGGCAGTAGGCCGTCTTCGGACCGTCTCGGACTTAAGGCGATTTCTTCATCGAGCAATGCCTGATCGGCTCTCTCCACCAATCCCTTATTTCCTGCTGATGACTATGCCGCCATACACCAGGCACGCGCCCGCCTTCCTGCACACTCGCCACCGTGCGCGCACTCCTGTGGGTAGGCGGGGCAACCAAGCTATGTACTCCTGAAGCTCCGGTCCACAGTTTTTCTCTATCCGGAACGTGGATCGAAACCAATATCTCCTCAGTCAGTGAAATTGTTTCCTGCCCGAGGGAAGTCCAGTCCAATGGTCGAACTAACTGCAAAGATGATCATCGAGATCCATGACGTCATCATCCAGCGCTATGGAGGCTTGCCAGGCATCCTGTGCCAGGGCACCATTGACTATCTCGTCTCCAGAATCAACGATGAGCCCGATCACTTCAAGAAGGCCGCTCTTGCTCTTCATCTAATAGCACTTCATCCCTTTAACGATGGCCAGAAGAGGACGGGGTTTCAGCTTGCAGACAACATTCTAAGGATGAACGGCCTTCGCTTGTCTGCCAGCAAAGAAAAGATATGCGGGGCTCTCTGCAAAATAGCTGAATACAATTGCATGCTCGATGAAATCGAGAGATGGCTCAGAGAAAACACGCTGGAGACCTGACCTCACAATTCGGCCAGGCACTTCATTAGCTCATCGTTCTCTTTCAGGCTCTTCTCCAGATGCCTGCGCTGCTCCGCGGTGAGACCTCTGCCATTATCATCTTCCTTCCTTGGGCGGGAAATCATTTGCTCTGACATATCTAATGTCTCTATTTATCCGCCTGGATTAAATAGCTTCTTTTGTGGACGATCCCAGCTGGGTGCCAATTGCAGCTCATCCTCGAATGTGAGCGCCCCACCAACAAAAATGAGCCTATGGATGAACTGGACCCGCCCTGGGCGGCGATTACTGGAGGCTGAAGCTGCCGAATAGTGATATTTTAGCAAAAAAATCGCCTCATGTGTCTGGCCATCTCCCATCTTGACTGCATATATAATGGATTGCTCCGCAATCATCTGGCGGCAGCCGAGGAGTTTTTGTGCGGTCCATGCTGATCAAGATATAAGCTGATAAGCTATAAATCCTGGGACAGATCTATAATAGTCATCCGATTTAAGGAATTTGAGGTATTTTCATGAATTCATCCTGGCTGATTAAGGCAGGGCTGGTCATCATCCTGCTGCTGGTTATCTGG
Organism: Methanosaeta sp. UBA356; assembly: GCF_002496465.1. Classification (NCBI taxonomy): domain Archaea; kingdom Methanobacteriati; phylum Methanobacteriota; class Methanomicrobia; order Methanotrichales; family Methanotrichaceae; genus Methanothrix; species Methanosaeta sp. UBA356. The sequence goes on from NZ_DAKC01000059.1 coordinate 1,687, forward strand.
ACCCTTTATGGAGTGTTTGTAACTATGTCCGTACCCCAGGCAAGCTACCAGGTCATGGAGACTCTGGATAATGGTGTGGAGATCAGGGAGTATCCCAAGGAGATCTGGGCCACAGCAGCTGCACAGGACGAGAACGATGCCTTCGGCCCATTGTTCAGATATATCTCCGGAGAGAACGAGAAAGGGGAGAAGATCGAGATGACCACACCGGTGGTGACTCCAGCGCCGCCCGCAAATGCGGAATCTGCCCCGGGTGAGGGTGAGAAGATCGAGATGACGGCACCGGTGGTTACGGCGGATACCGAGGAAGGCCTGTCCATGGGTTTTATCATGCCGGAGCGCTACGATATCCAGACCATTCCCCGGCCCACATCAAGCAATGTCGAAATCCAGCTGATCGAGCCCCGAACCCTTGCAACCATCAGGTTCTCTGGCTACATGAATGAAGGCAGTTATAGAGATAATCTGGAGCGATTGAATAAGACCCTTGAGGAAAGGGGGATCCTGACCAAAGGAGAGCCTTTATTGATGCAGTATAACGATCCCTGGACGCCGCCCTTCTACCGCAGGAATGAGATAGCATTGCAGGTAGTCAATGAGACAGAATAGTCAATGATAC
>NZ_DAKC01000059.1:2508-2633 GCF_002496465.1 Methanosaeta sp. UBA356
GGAGACGCGAATGGAACTTGGATACAAAGATGTGAATTGATAAGCAAAGACAAAAAAGAAAGAGGCTCTTCGCTGTATCGAGTGGGTAGCGGGATAATTAACCCTGATGGTTTACGGAATACGGA
>NZ_DAKC01000090.1:0-9693 GCF_002496465.1 Methanosaeta sp. UBA356
GTCTTCACCTGCTCGGATAGCTGCTGGATATGCTGCCGCAGGGCCGCAGTATCGGGATCTGGGGCGGGGGGCGCCGGGGCGGCTGGCCTTCCCTCCGCCGGGGGCGGATGGGAGAACTCGGCGATGGCGTTCTCAATGGAATAGCCCCGGACCACCAGTGCCTTGATCTCATCGGGATCGACCTCCGCCGGAGCCTTCTTCTCCACCTGGATGAACTTGTTCTTGTACTTCCTGAAGGCGGCCAGTGCAGCAGCCAGAGCATCCCTCTCATGGTCGTTCTTGTAGCCCAACTCCCTTCCCAGAGCTATCTTCTCCTCCCCGGCCATATCCGCCCCCGGGCTGAACAAGACGGCATTAAAGGCCCTCTTTACCTTCTCCACCGCCCCCGGCGTGGGCGAGACGTCGGTAGCCACAATCAGCGACCTTCCCCTGGCAGCTATCCACTCGATGACATCGGATGAGGACATAGCCCGGGAGCTGATCAGATCGACCAATTCCCCCCGCAGGTTCAGGGCGGCAATGCCGGTGGTGGTGCCTGGATCAAGGCCCACGATGATGTAGCCCCTGCGGTGCAGCAGCGGCTTGTACTGCAGAGCAGGCCTTTCGATGCTCTGCATCTTCAGCTGGGCATCTACCGAATAGCCAGGATTGATGTGCACCTTATCTCGGCTGGCCTCCACCACGAACTCCGCCCGGGTGAAACCACCCAGGCCCTCCACCGCCCGCAGAGAGTACTCCAAACCGGCTTCGCGAAGCTGCTTCTCCACCTCCCGCGCCAGGGCCATCACAGCTCCATGGATTTTTCTGGTGTAGCGATTCTGGCTCCAGCCGCCCCGACCCAATGACCGCCTCCGGCTCACCTTGATCAGAGTCTTGTCCTCAAAGGCGGAGACCACTGCCCCAACCCCCCTGGCCGCCAGCCTGGCCGAGGCCTCTGCCTCCTCCAGGGGCTTGGTGCGGTCGAAGGTGATGCCATTCCAGCGGGCCAGACGGACCAGGGACTCCGGCCGATCCCCGCCCGTCACCTGAACCAGTTTGGTCGAAGGGGGGAGACGGCGCAGGAGGTTGATCAGATCCTTGTGGCTCTGGGCCAGCTCATGGACGTTATCCATGGCCACCATCTCCGGCTGCCGCTCCCTGATCATCCGGATCAGCTTATGCCTGCTGATCATATGGTGAAGGGCAGTGGCATCCCCCTCCAGGATCACCAGTGAGTAGCTGGGATCCCTGCGGCTGCCTGGTGAGCCGCTGGCGATATCCACCCCGAAGATGCTCAAACCCTGTCCGCCTCCCGGACAACCGAGAGCGCCTCTTCCAGCGGCATATCGATGCGGTACTTTCTCTGGAAAAAGCGAAGCACATTGCCCAGATCCCTCTTAAGGAGTTCATCTGCATGAGGATGAGCGGCATCCACCGCCTGGGGCCAGTCGATGATCACCGGCCCGGAATCGGTGATCATGATGTTGAACTCGCTCAGGTCGGCATGGATTATCCCCTGACCCAGGGCCCGTCCAACCTCACCCAGGATCAACCTCAGCCCATCCTCGGGATCTTCCAGAGTGATCCTGTTTAAAAGTGGTCCGGGGACATACTCCATTGCCAGAGCATGCCGGCTGATGGCCACCGGCCGGGGGATGGAAACCTTCGAGTAGAGCTTTTCCATCACCTGATACTCCCGTCTGGCTGCCAGAGAGGCGGCATAAAGCCACGGGACCCGAGGCTTGTCCTTGAGGTGGTCGCGCAGGCGGCGGACGTGCTTGAAGCTGGTCCGTCCCTGGCGGTGGAACTTGATGGCTAAAGAGGCGTATCCCTGGGCCCCAAGGACAATAGACTCCTTGCCCACCCCTATCCGCTCTCCGATGCTTTTTACCTGATCGCGCCGGACGAAGTCATAGAGCGCTAAAAGGTCGTAGGAGTCGAAGTTTATCTGATAGCCCAGGTAATGCTGAGCCTCTCGCACCACCAGCTTTTTCTCAAAAAGATGCTGCAGGCGATACTCTGATTTGCTGGCGGAGAGGCCGGCAAGCTTAGATATTATAAAAGTGGGGACCCACTCGTGGGTCCTCATCCCGGTTTCAATCGCGCCCAGCAGAGAGAAATCCTCTCGGCTCAAGCCCAGAAATGCTTCTGCAACGTTTTCCACGAGCAATATTATGGAACCACTTCAGCTAAAGCTTTACCTCTCCAGAAGCCTGATATTTCTGCCAGCGATTCTGTAGATCTGGATCTTGAATAGTCTCGAGCACATAGTCTGCGTACTGGGCTCCAGTGGCACCATCCGGCCTGCCGGTGAGGCACATTCTCTTCTCGAACTGGCCGCAGATATCCAGCGCCATCTCCATCCGGCTGGCCTGATCTATGAAGCTGATGTGGCGCAGCATCATCACGCAGGCCCTCATCATGCTCGCCGGATCGGCATACTGCGCTCTGCCCTCGTCGACCATGCGCGGAGCTGAGCCGTGGATGGCCTCGAACATGGCATACCTCTTGCCGATATTGGCGCTTCCGGCGGTGCCCACTCCGCCCTGAAACTCCGCCGCCTCATCGGTGAGGATGTCCCCGTACAGGTTGGGCAGGACGATCACCTTGAAGTCGCGCCTCCGTTTCTCGTCCACCAGCTTTGCCGCCATTATATCCACGAACCAGTCATCGAACTGAATTTCCGGATACTCGCGGGCTACTCGCCGGGCTACCTCCAGGAACTTGCCGTCTGTGGTCTTGATCACATTGGCCTTGGTGACCGCAGAGACTCTATTGATACCATTCTTTTTGGCATACTCGAATGCCAGGCGCACGATTCGCTCCGCTCCCTGGCTGGTGATAACCTTGAAGTCCACTGCCAGGTCCTCAGTGACATTGAATCCTGAGCTGCCCAGGACATACTCGCCCTCGGTGTTCTCCCGGTAGAAGATCCAGTCGATGCCCTTCTCCGGCACCTTGACCGGCCGGACATTGGCGAAGAGGTCCAGCTCCCGGCGCATGGATACGTTGGCGCTCTCCAGGTTTGGCCATTTATCCCCTTTCTTGGGGGTGGTGAGGGGACCCTTTAGTATCACATGGCACTCCTTCAGCGCCGCCAGGGTCTCCTCGGGCAGGGCCTTCATCACTTTGACCCTCTCCTCGATGGTAAGGCCGGATATCCACCTCAGCTCGACCTTTCCAGACTGGATCTCATCTGCCAGGACGTACTCGAGCACCCGGACTGCCTCTTTGGTGATGAAGGGGCCAATGCCGTCTCCTCCTACCACCCCAATTATTATAGGCATAAGCCGGCTGTAGTCCGCCCAGTCCTCTCCTGCTTTCATCTGATCAACGCGCTTGAGCTGCTCGACGAGCAGTTCAGCGAAGTGCTCCTTCGCCCTCTCTATGGCCCCTGTATGATTCATGAATCGCACCTGATTGCTCTGGGTGGCGCACTTATGGCTGATCAATCTTTTTGTATGGCAATCAAATCTATAAACCAGAAATGACTGATTACCTGCCATGGATGTAATTACAATAGCCTTCTATGCTATTCTGTTCCTTATCGCTTTCATGATCGCCCGCATCATTATGAAGATCATGCGAGGGTACTGAATATAGAATGAAAGAGATAGAACAAATGCAACCGGTATGATTTGCGGGGATAGGTTTATCATTCCTGCCAGCTTCAATTATGGAGCATGTTTCCCCAGGTTCTAGCAACCGTCGGCGGCTCGGGGACGCGCCTTTATCCTTTGACCCTGGACCAGCCTAAGCCGTTGGTGGAGCTATGCGATACGGCCATAATTGCCAACCTCTTCCGGGTTTTGGCCAGCCAGGGCTGTCGCCGGTTCATTCTAGGCAGCAAGGGAGCGAGCAATACCCTCAACCTGAGCAACTATTTCAAGGCCGGTGAGGGCTTCTTCAAGCGTCTGGGAATCGCCGACCACCAGGATTTCAGCTATCAGCCGCTCTATGATGACGTAGGCAGTGCCGACTCTCTGCGCTATTGCATGAACTATTTTGATATAAAAGATGACCTTCTGGTGGTGTCGGGAGACAACCTTATCGATATCGATCTGTCAAGCATTGTCCAGTTCCATCAGTTGCATAAGCCGGTTCTGACCGTCGCCTTGAAGGAGATAGCACCGGGGGAGAGCATCTCATCTTATGGCGTAGCGCGGGTGGATGAGGATATGCGCATCAGCGGTTTCGTGGAGAAGCCAAAGCCAGGCAGCGAGCCCAGCCGGATGATAAACACCGCCTTTTATCTCTTCAGCCCCGAGGTCCGGGAGGTCCTGGCTAAGATGGGTGATAAGGCCAGGGATATAGGCGGCGATCTGATCCCCTACCTGACTGAGAACGGCTATCCTGTCTACGGCTTCCCCGTCGCAGGATACTGGATAGATATCGGCACGCCGGAAAGGCTGCATCAGGCGGCTATGGACTGCCTCTCCGGCCGGGTAAGGCACTTCGACCGCAAGTACCGTTACAAGACCAATCAGTGGATCCATCCCAGCACCCTGGCCAGGATCGAGCCGGATCTTGCTTCAGGGGATATCATATTGAAAGGGAATGTCTCCATAGGAAGAAACTGCCGCATAGAGAGGGGTGTGGTCATTGAGAACTCCCATATCGGCCATACCAGCCTCATCGACCGCGACGTTGAGATAAAGGATAGCATGGTGATGAGCTTTGCTCATATTATGCATTCAGTCATTATCAACAGAGCAATAGTGGGCCGCCACTGCATCTTAGAGGAGCATAGTGCTCTAGGATTGAATAATGGTGCGGAAGGGGGTGTTCCGGTTGTTGGCGAGAATGTGGTCCTCCCCTCAGAGTCGGTGGTGGCACCGGGGGTAAGGGTGGCCCTGCTCAAGTACAGCCATAGCATCCTGGCCACTGGTAGGTTCAATGAACTGGGAATTGATGAGAGAAATATCTACTTCAAAGAAAAGATCAGATGAAGCGCTAGTAATAGCGCTCCCAGGTATCGTCGATCTTTCTTATCTTATATTTCCGCCCGTTCTCCAGCAGATATCGATTCAGATCCTGCACATCATTGAAAAAGCGCTTATCCCGCAGGTTATTGTAGATATCTTCGGTGGTGAAGCCCTTCAGCTCCCCTTTGCCATAAACTATTCTCTCAATAGTATAATATATATCGTCAAACTTCCTCAGGGGATATGTCCACTCTGCGAACTGCATCAGTACCCTCCTCATCTGGCTAGAGGGCTTGAATAAATAAGAACCTTTCGTTGCGATTGATTTTTCATAGGGGAAGGATCGATGGAGAAGGGTTATCAATGACAAGCTTCAATGGCTGCCAGCATGTGCCCGCCAGACCTGATCCTGCTGCAGGAGAAGATCGCCTCCTGCGATCTTTGTCCTCTTTCTCTCAGCCGAAACCTCACTGTGCCCGGAAGCGGCCCATCCAAGGCCGAGATCATGCTGGTGGGAGAGGCCCCCGGTCGGGAGGAGGACCTAAAAGGACTGCCGTTCGTCGGCCGGGCGGGAAGGTTGCTGGACGAGGCTCTGAACGAGGCCGGCCTGAAAAGAGAGGATGTCTTCATAACCAGTGTCATCAAATGCCGTCCACCCCAGAACAGAAAGCCGAATAAAAAGGAGATCGAACTCTGCCTGCCCTATCTAGAGGATCAGATGGATGCCATCCGCCCCAGGATCATCTGCCTGATGGGGAACACTGCCATTCAAGCCGTCCTGGGAGTTGTGGGGGTTACTGTCCTGCGCGGCCGGATTCTGAGCGATCGCTTTCTTGTGACATATCATCCGGCGGCCGTCCTGAGAAACCGAAATCTGATGGCGGATTTCGTCTCCGACCTAAGAGAAGCAAAGATTCAGAGCCTCAAACTATCAAAGGACGCTTTTGCTGAATGAGGATGACCCGCGGCATGGCCGGGCTAAAGGTCAAGATTTATTATCATGAAGGGCAACAGAGTCACCATGAGCGGCCAAACCCTGTCTGAGAAGATATTATCCAGAGCGGCAAACAAAGAGGTAAAGGCGGGCGAGTTCGTCATGGCGAATGTAGATGGCGCCATGATTCATGATATAACCGGCCCCCTGGCAGTGAAGGGATTCTATGAGATTGCAGGCAGGGATGCCCGGGTCTGGGACCCAACCAGGATCGTTCTTCTCTTCGATCATCAGGTCCCGGCAGACAGCCTGAAGGCAGCAGAAAACCACATCCAGCTGCGCAAGTTTGCTGCCGAGCAGGATATTCTCAACTACGATATCTTCTGCGGCGTATGCCACCAGGTGATGCCTGAGAAAGGGCACGTGCTTCCTGGAAACGTGATTTTGGGCACCGATTCTCACACCTGTACCTATGGAGCCTTTGGGGCTTTTGCCACCGGCGTCGGCTCGACGGACATGGCCTCAGTCTTCGCCACCGGCAAGCTCTGGTTTATGGTGCCCAAGACCCTCCAGATAATGATCGAGGGCCAGCTGCCCTCCCGAGTAACATCAAAGGACGCCGTCCTGCGCATCATCGGCGATATAGGTGCCGACGGGGCCAACTATCTGGCCTGTGAGTTCCGGGGTGAGGCCGCGGAGAGGATGAGCATCCCTGAGAGGATGACGGTCTCCAACATGGCCATAGAGATGGGGGCCAAGGTGGGCATCTTCCCGGCGGACGGGACGACGAAGAGCTACCTGGAGGGACGAGTCCAGGATCGAGAGGCAATTGAGGCAGGATTCGTCAAGGGAGACGAGGATGCAGCATTCTCCCGGAGGGAGTGGAATGTATCCGATCTCGAGCCGCAGATCGCCATGCCCCATAATGTAGACAACGTCCTGCCCATCAGCCAGGTTCCCCAAACCCGGATCGATCAGGTATTCTTGGGCTCCTGCACCAACGGCCGATTCGAGGATCTGCAGCTTGCCAGCGAGATGATGAAGAATGAGCCCCTGGCCAAAGGAGTACGGATGATCGTGGTCCCCGCCAGCCGGGATGAGTACATGAAATGCTTGCGAGCCGGCCTGGTGGAGAGGTTCATGGAGGCGGGGGCGATGGTGGAGTCGCCCTGCTGCGGCCCCTGCATGGGAGGAAGCTTCGGCCTCCTGGGGGCAGGAGAGCGCTGTCTGGCCACCTCCAACCGCAACTTCGTGGGCAGGCAGGGAAGCCCCCAGGCCTTCGTTTACCTCTCTTCCCCCGCCACCGCAGGAGCGAGCGCCATTACCGGCTATATCACCGATCCCAGGGAGATCTGAGAGGGATCAAGGAATAGCCAGCCAATCCATCTTTTTTTTTCAGGATAAGATCAGGATGAAGGTCGCCCTCAAGCTCGCCTATCTGGGAGATAACTATTATGGATTTCAAAAGCAGCCCGACCGGGTGACTGTGGACAGCCAGGTCCGACGGGCGCTGGCCCAGATAGGGGTCATCCACGGCGACTTCTGCTATGCTGGCCGGACGGACCGGGGAGTCTCAGCTCTGGGCCAGGTGATCGACTTCTGGATAGATGAGGATAAAATCGATCTGACCAGGCCGCGGTGCGTGAACGGCAGGCTGCCCCGGGACATCTGGACCTGGGCATGGTCCATCGCCCCAGTGGGCTTTTCTGCCCGCTGGAATGCCCTTTGGCGGGAGTACCAGTATCTTCTCTGGCACCCCGGCCTGGACAGGGATCTAATGGAAGAGGCAGCGGATATGCTCTTGGGGGAGCACGATTTTCGAAACTTCTCCTCCGCCAAGGTGGGAACGGTAAAGAGGGTAGAGAAGCTGGAGATAAGAGAGAGAGACGGCCTTTTCATCTTCGACATCCGGGCAGACGGCTTTCTGTGGAATATGGTGCGAAAGATCGTGGGAGCCACCGAAAAGGTGGGCTCAGGCCAGAAGGATATGCGCTGGTTTAAGGATCTCCTCCGTCCCGAATTGAACCACGGCGCTCCTACCGCCCCAGCAGAGGGGCTGATTCTCATGGAAGTGGGCTACGATGGCTTGGACTGGCAAGTGGACCAGTATTCTCGGGCCCGGGCGGGCCGGATGCTGGCAGGGACGGTGCAGAAGAGGATGGCAGGGGCAATGGTAGCGCTGGAGCTGGAGAGGGCGATGGAGGTATGTCGCCCGGATGAGAGTTGAAGGGGTGAACTTGAATCGGAAAAACTCTATGTCTCCGTGCCTTCTGTGGTGAACCGCTATGCTCTGACCCAACCACAGAGACACAGAGGAACAAAAGGCCATTTTCCCTACCTTAAATCGCCCATATAGCGAAGAGCCGACTTAAAGAACTGCTAGGCCAAGGGGCAAGCCAGGAAGAGATGATAAAGCAGCTCAGCCGGCGGAAGGATGCAGCCTGAAGCTCTGGTGCCAGGAGCAAACAGTTGCAGGAGAATTGAATTATCTCCTGAGCCTCAGTGCATCCCGCATTCTTTCTCAGCCATCCGGGAAGGGACCTAATTTCCCAGTCCCGCAGCGATCGTTCTTCCCAGATGGAAGCACTTCTCAATATCCTCCTTGCCCGGGACCTGTATGGCTGTCGTCCCTGGCTCCACTACTCGCATGCCAAAGGATTTCATGCGGGCGATCAAGGTTACAACTCCCTCACCGCTCCACCCATGCGAGCCAAATGCCACTCCCACCTTCCCGTTCAAGTCGAGCTTTACCATCTCTTTTAAGAATGGATCCATCGACTTGATGAGCTTATAGTTATAAGTCGAGCCACCAAGAACGATTGCATCTGCGTCCGCTATATCATCTAAAGATGCATCATAGACTTCTTTCAGCAATACATCAGTCCCTTCGATGGTCATTGCCCCGCTGGCTATGGCCTCTGCCATTTTCTTTGTCCTTCCCATGCCTGTGGCGTAGATTATAGCTATCTTTGGCATTTCGATCCCCTTAGATAACCTATCCTGCATTTTATAACTAATTTTTGTTGAGCCACATTTTACATACTTTTAGATATGACAACCCATGCTCTATGCGAGCTTCAAAGGTGAACTCAATGCAAGAAGATAGACTACCTCCACCCGAATGGTGCTACCACGAGCCGGACCATCCCGGCATGGACTTCGATGCCATCGCCCCATCCTACGACCGAAATATGCAAAGGTTCAGAGACATCCAGGGGGAGATAGAGGAGATCCTATCATTCCTGGAGATCAAGCCCCATCATTCCTTGCTGGAAATAGGAACAGGCACTGGCGAGTTCGCCCTGGCCGCCGCCCGCCGTTGCGCCCGGGTCTATGCCATCGACATATCCCCGGGGATGCTCCAGTATGCCCGGGAAAAATCCCAGGGGCAGGGAATCTCCAACATCAGCTTCCTAGTCGGCGGCTTTCTCACCTACCACCACCATGACGGGCCGCTTGACGCCATCGTCAGCCAGATAGCCATGCACCACCTGCCAGATTTTTGGAAACAGATCGCATTGCTGAACATAGCCAGCATGCTGCGGCCGGGAGGAAGGCTCTGTCTGAGGGACATCGTCTATTCCTTCGATCCGGGCGACTATGAGAGGCAGATAGAGAGGTTCATATCTAAAACGATGGAGAAGGCTGGTCCTGGATTTGCCCAGAGTATGACCAGCCACATCAATAAGGAATTCTCCACCATGGACTGGATCATGCGCGGCTTGATCGAGAGGGCGGGCTTTGTGATCGAGAGAGAGGAACAAAAAGAGGGGTTCTTAGGCCTGTATCTATGCAAAAAGATATAGACATCGCAAAAATTGACGCGCGGGAAGCGGTAGCGTGCCATATCTGCTG
>NZ_DAKC01000085.1:0-5864 GCF_002496465.1 Methanosaeta sp. UBA356
GATGAAGAGCGGGGTGTAGATATCGGAATTGAATTTGAATTTCGATACCGATTCCTGCTGGCGGCTGAGGTTGAGTTCGGATTTTGGCTCAAGGCCAATCTTGATGCCAGCCGTTCGGCGGCTGCTCTTCCATCCAAAAGCCTTTGGGGCCTTGGTGCTCTCGCTTCCAGCGCGCAGGACTTTTACATCTTCGGCGGCATTCCTGGTCTCATTCGATGCGATGCTTCCTTGGGCGTTCAAGGTGATATTGGATGTCATATTTGGGGCCATATTCTCGTCGCCCTTCGGCACTTCCCCCGCATAAGCCAGGGATACGACCGCCGCCATGATGGTCAAGGCGCTCACCAGGCAGAAGACAGCATGTACCATGTCATACCCTCGAATTCATCAATTGGCTCTGTCTTCTCATTCTTCGGAAGAGGATTATGGCCAGCATTGCCACTCCAGCGAGGCCGGCGGGAAGGCCTGTGCTCTTTGTCTCATCCACATTGCTCCTCACTACGATTGGCTTGGCCTCGATGATGTTCTCCTGCAGGTCTACTATGCTGCCATCCTGCCCGATCAGGGCGGTTTGTAGCTGATAGACCCCCGGCTCGAGGGTAGAATTCCAGGTGATCTCCACCGTCTCATCATCCCCGGAGAGAAGAACGGGGGTCTTCTTCTCGGTGATATTGAGGACCTCCCCCCCATCAGAGAGGGTGAACCTGAGGAGTCCCTCAAAAGGAACCCTGGAGTCGCCCATGACGGTGGCGCTTGCCCCTGTCTCATCCTGGTAGGTCTCAGTTATCTGGGCATCCTCAATCGCCACAAAGGGGCTCATAAAGGCCCTGGTCTGATTGTGGTTCAGCTCCACGATCTTGACCCGGCCCTCATATATCTGGCCGTTCTCCAGTATGGGCTTCCATTTGTAGTCCTTTTGAACGGCCATGGACATGAGACCAGAGATGGGCACTGCCTTCTCCCGGGTTACATATAGTGCTCGATCTCCCTGAACCAGCATGTAATAGATGTCCACAATGGTCGGATCGCTGGCGCTTATCGCCAGGTGAAGCCCCCGGGAATCGGAACGAAAATCGCGCACATCAAACCTTACCGGCTCAACTCCGCCATAATAGAACCGGTAGCATCTCCGGGACTGCACCGCACCATCCTTTATCTCGCCCGCATCATCGCTGCTGTTGTCCTTCGTCCCATCATCTCGCAGAGTTGCGCAGACCGAATAGCTTCCCTTATCGACTTTGAGATTTGGCCAGCGCACTACATAGGTGCCGGGGCCATCGATATCCAGTATTCTGCTATTCAGAACCTTGTTGTCCTGGGTCAGATCCATCTGAAGAATCCCTTCTCCTCCTCCCACCAGTGTGATATCGGCGGAGTCGATATTGGAGTAGAGGCTAAAGATCTCTATGGACTGAGCGGTTGCGGCCAGGGCCATCAGTAGGGCTAATGCCGCGAGATGGCGGATAGAACAGATAGAGCATATTTTCATGGGACGAAACCTGCCTGGCAACCTGTCATTTCTGAATGGGTTTAAAACTAACGTATCGAAGTGAGGGGAATGAGGCCAGCGCGGCAGAAGGCAGAAAGCTCAAGAGAGCTCTGCCAACAACGGCCAACGGGCTCTTCCAGACCCCAAGTCATCAGATCGATATATTATGGGTAAACGGCGCGATGATGCTTATTAGCAGGCTGGTCAGAATCACCCAGGTGAAAATGGCGACTGCAGTTCTGGTGAGCTTCTCCGCCTTCTCGGGCGGAACCAGCCGCTCAAAGCCCGTCTGCACCAGATCTCTGAAGATATGACCTCCATCCAGGGGACCGGCAGGAAGGCAATTGAAGAGGCCGGCATAAAGGTTGATCCAGCCTATCCAGAGGAGGAGGTTCGCTATCCAGAAGAACCTCTCACCCAGGGGCTCCGCCCAACCAACCGGTTCGTAGACCGCAGTCAGCCAACCGCTGAATCCCGGAAATCCTTTCTGGGTGAATCCGGGAATTCCTGAAAATGGCAGGTTGAGCATGTAGGCGAAACCCTCTACGCCGCTCTTTGGAATGGTTTTCAGCATCTGGAGGAACTCGCTGGCAGGAGCTTCCTGGAATGCCACACCACCCGAATAGATGGCGTTCCCTGACATCACAATGCCGATAAAGCCCGTTCCCACAGCATCCGACTCCTCTTTCTGCTCATCCTCTCCCTGGCCAGCAGCGGAGGTGAGGTTGACCTGGTAGCTCTTGCCACTTCCGGTGGTGATGGTGATGATCTGACCGGGTCGGGTGAGGTTCATCTCCCTTCTGAAGCCCTCAACATCCACCACCTCCTTGCCGTCGATCCTGGAGATCACGCTGCCCGCAGGCAGGCCGACGGAATCGGCGGGAGAGTCCGGGAAGATGGAGGCAACCATGATTCCCCTTGCCGCCTGGCCGGGGAGGTTGAAGATCTCCTTTTGGCCGTTGTGCAAGACCTCCATCTCCACCATGCTGCTGCCCAGATTGCTGTAAAGCTCCTCTATCTTTATCGCATTCTCTCCATTCACCTGAAGCAGGACCATGCCGCTCTCAAAGCCTGCCTCCTCCGCTATTGAATCCTCCTGGACACCCACCGCAATCAGCCGGTCAACAGGGGACATGGAGCCCAGAACCGGCCCAAAGAAGAGGGCCATGGCCAGTGCGGCCACCATGAAGTTGGCTATGACCCCGGCGGAGAGAATCCTGATCCTAGCGGCCCTGTTCACCAGGGGCGGCTTGTTCTTTGTGCCGAAGAGATCCTCCTCATCCGGCTCAACAAAAGCAGCTATTGGGGCAACGAGCAGGGTTACTATGCCCATGGACTTAACCCTGACCCCTTCCACTCGGGATAGGATGCCATGAGCAAACTCGTGCACCAGCATGGTGACGAATAGGGCGATCCAGCCCCATAAAAAGGGGATATACTCGTTCAGACCGGGGATGAGCAGGATATTTCTGGGTGCATTGTAGCTGCTGGGCTCGGGTGGAGAGAGAATCATCAGGTAGGTCATGAGCAATACGAGGATCAAGAATGTGGCCATGCTCAGGATCACCAGAGGAATTCCGATAGTTACCGCCGTTCTCCATATCCACTTGGGGCGGCTCAGCTGGTCGAGCAGCTTCAATCCTTTGGTTGTCCGCAGGAATATGAGGAGGGGTATTCCTGATATCCCTCCCACAGTCACACCTCTCTTCTTCCATGCCTCGCTATCTCTCAAGGGCAAAAGGAGGATGGAATACAGGCCTATCAGCGCCGCTGCGATAAGCATCCAATCTGCGAATTCTAGCTGTAAATCGAAGCTCAAAACTCCAGCCTCATCAGGTCAATTCGGTGTTATATGTCTGGCATCATGTATATAAGTTGAGACGAGGGCTTTAGAGCAATCCCTGTTCCTCAAGTTCCATCTTGGCCAGATCCTCATGCTTCCTCTCCAGGAAGCTGTAGACATTACCATGGGGCGCACCATCAAGGAGCATCTCTATCGCTGCGCGTGCCACTCTGATCTGCTCGGGGTAGCCGAGTATGGCCACCGTCTTGCCGTAGACGGAGACCTTGGTGCCCGAGAGCCGCTCCATTATCTCCCTCGACCTTCCATCCTTGCCGATGATGCGTCCCTTCAACCGTTCCATATCGCTCCTGGTGCCTGCTGTCTTGGATATGTCCAGCACATCGAGCATCAGCATCTCGTCGTCCAGGATCGCCAGCGCTCTCTCCGGCGAGAATCCTCTGCCAATAGCCTTCACCAGGTCCATGACCCTCAATACCTGCAATGGATCTTCTGCGGATGTGACAGAAATTGTGCCTGTATCGCTGTCTATCTCCAGAGAGGTCTTTGTCTTCTCTTCTATGAAGTGTTTCATGGAGCCGTTAGGTCCCACCAACACTCCTATACGTTCTTCTGGGATCTTTATATCCATTGTCAGCCTCCTTTTATCTTGATCAGATACTCTCCTTTTTTGCCTTTTCAGCTCCATCCTTCTGGATCCTGGCATAGATCTCCTCGGATGAGCCAATAGAGTACTTTTTCTGGAAGTAATGAACTATATTGGAGATGTCTCGCTCCAGGAACTTTCTGGCCATGGGATGGTCCAGGGTGACCGATTGTCCCATATCTATTATCACCGGCTCGCCATCATCGTATAGGATATTAAACTCGCTCAGGTCGGCATGAACCAGACCGGCCTGATTGCAGAGCAGGGATATATATTCGACGATCTTCTGGTAGATTTGCTCGGCCTCTGCAGAGTCCAGCTCGACATCCTTTAGGGGTGGTGCGACATAATCTCCCTTGCCGATCAGATCCATAACCAGAATATTCTCCTTCATGGTGATGGGATGGGGCACCCGCACACCCACTTCCTCCGCACGCATGAGATTGCGATACTCCTTGCGGGTCCAGGCGGCGACAATAGCTCTTTTCGTGCCCTTGACGCTTCCAAATCTGGGATCGCCATGCAGGTAATCCTGCATCACATTGAAGTTGCTGGTAGAAATGCGATAGATCTTGAGGGCAAGCTCTCTGCTGCCCACCAGAGCCCGGAATATATTCGCCTCTTTTCCGGTGCAGATGGAACCTCCCAGGGCATCTATGACCCCTTTGCTTGCCAGGCTGTACAGGTCCATCAGGGTTCGCTTGTCAAAGACAGCGTCCTGGACATTCAGGTCATCGGAGTCCTTGATTCTGGTACGAAGAACATCAATACGAGTATCAAAATCCTCATCCTTGCTGCGCCTGCTCATGATTTGTCTATCCGGCTTATGAAGAGCCCTTCAGAAAACCTTTGCGCTGCAGCCAGTCCACTTGAGGGCCGGTGTATCTCCAGACCACGTCAGCCTTCTCATTCTGGAACTCCCAAGGGATGATTATGACCACGTCGCCCTCTCGTATCCAGATCCTCTTCTTCATCTTTCCCGGTATGCGGGCCATCCTGGTTACGCCGTCAATGCCCCTGACCTTGATGCGATTGGAGCCAAGCAGGCTTTCTACATGACCGAATATCTCTCTATCCTGTTTGCGAGGGAGGCGAACTCTGGTTATTACTGCTCCTTCCTCCCCACCATGACCTCTATTGTACAGCTTATCACCTCAAATAATAATTGCAGATTTTAGATTAGATGCCGGATCGATGAGATCCTGAGCGGTGTTGGATCGCTATCTGGCCCATTTGCAGCCAGGATCGCCAGAGCAACTTGCCGCACCACCTCAGTCGAAAATGACGCTTAAATAGTTAAAGCTTGTGTCGATCCGAATCCGAATGGGCCCGACGCGATTCGAACGCGTGATCCCCGCCGTGTGAAGGCGATGTCATAACCAGCTAGACCACAGGCCCTCGAAGTAAGGAAGTAAGGCATCAGATATTAGTATCTTGCCCTAGAGGGAAAATCCCTTGGCCAGTTTTGGGCTCGTGACAAGGAATTATTTAAATATCAATTCGCGAGCTTAATTAAATAAATGAGTCAAATCCTGAGAAATCCTGTTTATCTTTTGTATGAGAGGCGGCTCAAGTCTCAGATCCTGGCAGGGTCACCGGTGGAGCATATAGCGATAATTCAGGATGGAAACCGCAGGTATGCCAAGCAGAAGGGGCTCGCTAAATCTCTTGGCCATAGCCTTGGCGCTGAGACCTCGGAGAGGGTGTCAGACTGGTGCCTGGAGGTGGGGGTTCGGCATCTCACCCTTTATGCTTTTTCCACAGAGAACTTCAGCCGGGAGGATTCGGAGAAGCGCTATATCTTTGATTTGATAAAGAAAAAGTTCAATGAGCTGAGAAATTCAAAGAAAATCCATTTCAATAGAGTTCGGGTGCGAGCCATCGGTCGGTTGGAGATGCTTCCCGATGATCTGCAGGAGGAGATCCGA
>NZ_DAKC01000113.1:0-17833 GCF_002496465.1 Methanosaeta sp. UBA356
CCTTATCCCCTGCTGGATGAAATCCTCAAGCGTTATATCGATGAGCACCAATCCCGGGCGGATCTGCTTCGAGCCGGATTGAACGAAACGATGGTGGACAGGGTCATATCCCTGGTCAAGAACGCTGAATTCAAGAGGGTTCAGGCCGCTCTCGGACTTAAGGTGATCGATAAAAGCTTTGGAGAGGGCTGGAGGATGCCTGTAGCCTGCCGGATCGGCCAGGAAAAAAGTGATTTTAAATAGATCCAGGCTAAAGATGGTATACGCTATGATAAGTTGGATCGACAGGAGACGTACTCACCGCTGGCAATTCGCTGTCCTGGTCAGCATTTTCCTGCTCGGCATATCCACATTATTTCTTCTCCTCTCCCTCTCTCTTGGAATGGAGGAGGCATCCACCCAGGATAGCCTCATTCTCAATGTCTATCTGGACCCAGCGGGAAAGGCCCTGGTTACCGGCTATGCGGATAATATCTCCGGCCTGGATTTTCTCGCTACCTCGGAGTACCAGTATGAGAACGATACTCATCGGCTTTATGCCCTCACCGACGGCCTGACCGCAAAGACAAGCCAGGTCTGGACTCTAAACTTGGATGCAAAAGGATTATTTGAGGACTACAGGATCACCTTTTATCTGCCCGGTGATATGCGCCTGGGCCAGATCAATGCCTCTTTAGGCCTCCAGTATCATCTCTCCGCCTTCAATGATTCCCTTGTGGCGGATGTGCAGGGCTATGAGGTGCAGGATCCCTCGATATCCATTCAGTATCATCAAACCTTGGCTGCGGGATCAGCACCCTTCTCTCTTCCGGCCATCCCCCCAGGCCTTCCTCCCGGCTATCCCGGCTCTGGTATCAGTCTCATCTTGCTCCTGGCTGGGGCATTCATTCTGGCCATAGGATCCGTTCTGGGGGTGATCATCAGGAGGCGCAGGCTCCAATCGCCCCGTTACCCCTCCCCTCTGGGAAATGGCTCGCAGGCGAATGCAGACCCAACCATGTCCCCCGCTCTTTCTTCAACATATGCCGTGAGCGGGGACGAATGCTCAACCAGTCCAGGACAATCCGTTGATGAGAGCCCGCCTCCCATATCTGGCCCGTCCACCACTCTTTCCAGCGCCTTCGCGAATGGTAGCAGCACCATATCCAGTCCACCTTCTGGCGATGAGAGCGCTACCTATGAGCATGCTGCTGATATTGAGGAGTCTCGCCGGTCCGGCACGCAGCCTGATGTTGACCCAGACCAGCCCTCCGAAACGGCTGCGAATGAGCCGGGGGCAGGGTGGGAGGGCAAGCAGAGAATCCAGCTGAGCCGGGAGATGGAGGCGGTCATTCAGACCCTTACCCACAGAGAGCAGGCGGTCATATCAACCCTGGTCGAGCATGGGGGCAGAATGACTCAGGCTGAGATCAGATATGAGACAAAAACCCCCAAATCGTCTCTAACCGGCATTTTGATCTCTCTAGAGAGAAGGAAGCTGGTAACTAAGAAAGAATGGGGAAGAACAAACATAATAGAACTATCTGAGTGGTTTTTGTCCCAAAGGGAACGTTCCTAATTCTTTATCACTTCTCTCTAAGGTCCACAGGCATATTTTATCTCCTTTTCCGATGGTTCGTTCTGCTCTTATTTTTTCTATCGTTCAGCATGAGATGGTGTTTGACGGAAGGAGAAAATGACTCCCTTCCCAGTGTAATGAAAATTTAAGAGGTAGTGTAGTAGATGAAGTTGAACGAACTTAATTGGAGGATGGCTCTGATTGCCCTGGCGGCATCCTGTCTGCTCATATCTGGGGCATTGTCCATGCCCATGGATCGGGGAATGGGAATGCATGCACGTGGGATGATGATCTCCGCTCCACTCAATGTCACCTCAGAGGAGCTGGGAAACATGACCCTGGGGGAGATAAAGGAGCTGGAAAAGAGCGCTCTTAACAGCTCTTTAGAAGAGAAGATGCCCTTTTGCGGACGGATGAATGCCAGGGGCGGGGAGTGGATGGATTTCCGGGGTGCTTCGCCTGCCGGATCTTGCGGGTTTGGCGTCTTGGGATGCGGCTTTACCCCTATATCGCTCATGGATGACGTCACTAGTGAGGAGCTGGGAGAGATGAGTCTCAATCAGATCCTGGATCTATATGATCAGAAGACCAATGAGCTTGAGAACATGACCCTCAATGAGATCCGGGATCAGTGGAAGACGAAGGTGGAGGCCCAGAACAATATGACCATAAATGAGCTGGTAGATGAGGCCAAAGATATGCAGGCTAAAGAGGGAATCATCAACTGGGTCTCGATCCAGTACCGCCATCTTGTGGCCTGAGCGTACATAACATTCGCCCCGAAATGGTGCACGGCAGAGTTGCAGTCTGCCGTCCATCCCTTTTTCCTCCCTTTGGAGATGTTTTAAATTGATTGAGTTGCAGTAGGTATTTGGCAGGCGAATCTCGATGAATGAAGTTAGCAGAGGAATTCTCTATCCGGCTCTGGCGGTGCTGCTGGCAGGCCTGATATCTGTTGGCCTTGTGGATGCGGTTCAGGCCGATCAGATGGAAGGATTAGATGGCGGCAATGATCAGATGAGCCCGGAGAGAAGAGGGGGCGAGGAGCTCTATCGGAATCCAGATATCCCTATGGGTCTCCCGGTTGATCTGCTGTTTAGCGGCCACGGGTTTGCCATTAGAGGAAATGAGTCCCATCCAATCCGATTGAAGGTGGAGGTTCTGCTGCCCGTGCAGCCCGAGCAGATCCGCGAGCTAGTGGCCTCCAACAAGAGCCTGAAGGAGATCAGGGATGACATCCGGGAGAATGTGGGAGACGAGGTCCACCGGGGGAGCCTGATCTTCGACCGGAGACTTTATGCGGCCATCAATGTCAGTTCTCTTCCCGGCTCGAACAACTCCACCCTCCTTGAGGCCGACCTGGCTGACATGAACTCCCTCTCTGCAGGCAATGATTCCGCCATTCTGGGCAGGATCAATCTCACCATATCGTCCTGCATCGAGGGCACAACTGGCCGGGGTGATCTGGAGATCGACCGCCCTCCGCATGAGGGCAGATACTTCGTCCTGCTTGACATGGAGCCTCCAAAAGAAGAGAACTGGCGCTCAAGATCGCAGGCAGAGGGGCCGGAACCGGGGAAAGAGGACCGATGATCAGGCCCAGGAGACAAGAACCTCGTCCGTCCTGTACCCGGGCCGAACATGGGATTGGTCCAGAGGGGTAGAGATGCCGCTCTTGAGCATCAAGAGGCCGGTGTAGGCGATCATGCTGCCGTTATCCCCCATGAACGAGCGGGGCGGTAAGAAGAACTCCGCTCCCCTCTCGTGGCACATGATTCTCATCATCTCCCCCAGGCGGGCGTTCGCTCCCACTCCTCCCACCAGCATGGCCTCCCTCTTCTCGGCATGGGCCATGGCCCTCTCCGTCACCTCCACCAGCATGGCGAAGGCAGTCTCCTGCAGGCTATAGCAGACGTCTTCCAGATCATGCTTTCCTGCTGCCTCGGTTGCGGCGGTGGACAGGCCGGAGAAGGAGAGGTCCATGCCCTTCACAGTATAGGGGAGGGGAATGTATTTTTTGGCTTTCCGAGCCAGCTCCTCCACCTTCGGGCCGCCGGGATGGGCAAGGCCCACAGAGCGGGCGAACTTGTCGATGGCATTTCCCACGCTGATATCCAGGGTTTCGCCGAATATCCTGTATCTTCCCTGGCGCAGGGCCAGGACCTGGGAGTTGGCGCCGCTCACGTAGATCACCGCGGGATCGCGGGCACCCGACTGCCATTTGCCTACCTCGATATGGGCGACGCAGTGGTTAACCCCCACCAGAGGAATATCAAAACGCAATGAGAGGGCCCGGGCGGCAGTGGCTACTGTGCGCAGGCAAGGCCCCAGGCCCGGTCCCTGGGAGAAGGCCACCCCCTCCAGCTTCAGTCCTCTCTGCCGAGCCTGGGCGAGGACATCTCCCACCACTGCCCTCATGTGCTCGGCATGGTGCTGTGAGGCCTCCCTGGGATGGATTCCTCCTCTGGCCGGGGTGTAAGTAGCGCTCTTCTCATAAATCGCCCCCGACTCATCCACCAGTGCGGCGCTGAGGTTCCAGGCAGTTCCTTCCAGGCCAAATATGATCATTCTCGATCTTGCTCCTCGATCCATTCAGATATATCTCAGGCCGATATCCTTTCGGTAGCGCATTCCGTTGAACCGGACCCGTTTGATGTTCTCATATGCTTTTGCCCTGGCCTCGGCCAGGCTCTTTCCCCGGGCTACCAGGGTGAAGACCCGGCCGCCGGTGGTGTACAGCCTCCTGTTGCCCGCAGAGTCTGTTCCCCAGGCGGTGCCATTGTGATAGATTATGACCTCCGGGTCCACTCGATCCAGGCCGTTGATAGGCATATTGGTGTAGTGCTCGCCCGGATAACCGGGCCGCTCCGGACCGGTGGATGAGAGGGGCTTGATCGCCCGGCCGGATATGGCGCATATGCCCAGGCAGAAGTCGTCTGACCATTGCAAAGGAAGCTCATCCAGCCTTCCATCCACCACCGCCATGGAAAGCTGGTAGAAGTCCGTCTGGAGCCTGGGAAGTATCACCTCTGCCTCAGGGTCTCCCAGCCTCACATTAATCTCGAGGACTGCTGGCTCCCTGTCCTCAGAGATCATCAGGCCGAAGTAGATCACTCCCCTGTACTCCTGGCCGGAGCTCTCTTTGAAGCCGCGCACCGTGGGGAGAGCGATCTTTTTCATTATCCTCTCCGTCAGCTCCTCGTCCAGCCAGGGGTGAGGGGAGAATCCTCCCATGCCACCGGTGTTTGGGTTGTTGTCCTGGTTGGGATTACCTGCCAGCTTGTTGAAGAGGCGGATGGCCACACTCTCATCCGGAGAGAAGGCCTGCTTGTAGTCCAGTGCTGATTGCATCGCCTGGACGGTGTGGCCGTCGCTCAGGGCGAAGAACATCAGCTCTCTGCCCTCCAGCCGATCTTCGATCTCTATCCGATCTCCTGCCCCGCCAAAGAGCCTGGGGCTCACCATGATGCGCTCGATGGCGGAGGCGGCCTCCTCCGGGGTAGCGCAGACGATGGATCCCTTTCCTGCCGCCAGGCCGTCCGCCTTGACCACCAATCCTCTTCCCGGCTCCTCGGAGCAGCGCTGCTGAACGTACTCTTTTGCCTCCTGGGGATCGCTGAAGTTCTGGCAGGGTGGGACCGGAACACGGAGCTTTTTGAGGAGATCCTTGGTCTGGCATTTGCTGTTCTCGAGCACTGCTGCCTCTCTCTTCGGCCCCAGGATCCTCTGGCCGTCCTCCTGAAATATATCGACGATTCCCTCGGATAGATAGCCTTCTGGACCCACGAAGGTGAGATCGATTCTCTCTTTTTTCACAAAAGCGAGCAGCTCGCTGATGCTCCTGGGCACTTTACCCTCGATCGCCGCCAGGCGACACTTATCCATCATCTCGCTGCCCGCATTGCCTGGGGCCACATAGACCCTCTCCACCGACCCACTCCGGGCAAAGGCATGGGCTATGGCATTTCCTCTGCCTCCCGCATCCACTACCAGAACTCTATTGCCGGACATCAGATTCATTTTAGGATTTTAACCCTAAATAAGCATATTTGCCTCTGGGAATTATGGTGGCGGAGCGATGCTAAATGGCCTCGTTTCCCATCAGTTAGCTATTTAAAACACCAGGTTGAGGCAGAGGCAGTAGTCCTGTATCTTCATTGATGCCCAGGTACGGCTCTGGCCCCATCACCACAAGATTCTGCAGGTTGCAGGATGACTTGCGCCTCGCGCAGGAGATGATAACCGAATGTATTCCCAAGAGCAGATGCTTAAGATCATTCAGGAGAAGAACGTTGAGTTCCTCCGGTTGCAGTTCACAGACATATCGGGAATAGTGAAGAATGTCGCCATTCCCGCCACCCAGATGGGAAAGGCTTTGAAGAGCGGCATCTCCTTTGATGGGTCATCCATCGAGGGCTTCGCCAGAATTCAGGAGTCGGATATGGTTCTCCGGCCCGATCTCTCCACGTTCAGCCTCTTGCCCTGGAGCACCAAGGACGATGTCAATGAGGCTCGATTGATCTGCGATGTCCATCTTCCCAATGGACTGCCTTTCGAGGGTGCTCCTCGCCGGGTGCTGTACCGTCAGCTGGAGCGGGCGAAGGAGATGGGATTCAAGATGAACGTCGGCCCGGAGCTGGAGTTTTTCCTATTTGAAAAGGGAAATGGCGGCTCTGCTACCACTCCACACGACTTTGGGGGCTACTTCGACCTCGGCCCGGTGGACCTGGCAGAGGATGTGCGCCGGGAGATAACCAGGGCTCTGATCAAGATGGGCTTCACCATCGAGGCCTCTCATCACGAGGTTGCCCGGGGCCAGCATGAGATAGACTTCGTCTATGACGATGCGATCAAGAATGCCGATAAGGTGGTCACATTCAAGTACGTCACCAAGACCATTGCCATGCGCCAGGGCTTGAGGGCGACATTCATGCCCAAGCCGGTTTACGGCGCAGCAGGCAGCGGAATGCATGTCAACATCTCCCTATTCCGGGGCCTGGAGAATGCTTTTTATGATCCCGAGACTCCATTGAACATCAGCGATCTGGCCAGGTTCTTCGTGGGCGGCCTGATAGAGCATGCCAGCGCTATTACCGCCATCGCCAATCCCCTGATCAACTCCTATAAGCGGCTGGTATCCGGGTTCGAGGCTCCCGTCTATATAACCTGGTCCGGGCCGAACCGCTCCTCGCTTATTCGCATCCCCTCAGGCCGGGGCCTATCCACCCGCCTGGAGTTCCGATCCCCTGATACCAGCTGCAATCCCTATCTGACATTCGCCGTCATCCTGGCAGCAGGCCTTGACGGAATAAAAAGAGGCATTGATCCCGGCGATCCCGTGGATTTGAATGTGTACCATCTCACAGCAGCAGAACGAAAATCCCTGGGAATCCAGACACTGCCCTCCAACCTGAAGGAGGCTCTTGACCACCTGGAGGGGGATAAAGTGATACGCGAGGCCCTGGGCGAGCATGTCTATGAGAACGTCATGCGATTGGGCATGCTGGAATGGGAGGAGTATAATAAATTCGTCCATCCCTGGGAGATCGACAGATACATCAATACCTATTGAGTGAATTTTGGGCATTGATTTTTTGCCCGCTCATTTTTCTGGCGTTTTATATGGCCCTGCCAGAAGCTTTTAGCAGATTTTTCTTGAAAAAAGCATTATGCAGATCTGGCACAGAGCCCCTCATGTCGCTGCTTCATCCGAAACGTATATATCTAGCATCATCATTATGGGGTCCGGGCCGGTAGCTTAGTCAGGCAGAGCGAAAGGCTCTTAACCTTTAGGTCGGGGGTTCAAATCCCTCTCGGCCCGCTTTAAAACCGGGGCTGTGGCCTAGCCAGGTAGGGCGATGGGCTCCAGCGGTATATTTGATGATGAGCAACGGGTCTGCTGAGATCTCTCGACGGGGAGGTCGTTGATGATCCGTTGGAGCACTGAAATGGGTTGTTACGGCGGTGAAATCGCTGTAAGAACTTCAGTATCGGAGATACCCGTCGATCGTGAGTTCGAATCTCACCAGCCCCACATTTTTCCCTGATCCTTTCCACAGCGTTTAAATATCTATGATATGAACTGACTGGGAGGTGCCGAGATGTACAGTGATATTCTCACCATTTGCTGGTCCATAAAAGAGGTCAATAGAAACCTCAGCGACAGGCAAGCCACATCGGATTACTCCATAAGGTATCTTAAAAAAGGATGCTCTGACCTGGCACTCATGATGCGAGAGTTGGGACGGGCCCTCCCGGATGATAAGATCGAGGTGATCGACAGGAACGGCCAGAAGAAGTCATTCTCCATCAACGAAGTGTCGGATATGCTTTATGATACGAAGAAGATCCTGGAGTTCAACCTTATTGACAACATCAGCCGCTGGGCCGAGGCGCGCAAGCTCGCATGAACTGGATCTCGGAAGCTTGAGTTCCTCGATCAGATAATCGCACGCCTCAGGACTCATAGGGCTCATCACCACTCAGAACAGCTCGATCATCATCGGCGTTGCGTTCCAATTTTTATCTTTTACACATTTCTATAATCAATTTTTCCCTTGGGCAAGGTTGATCAGTTGCTCTATCCCTGCTAGGTTTATGCTTCGACTGGGTATGCATGTCTCCATTGCCGGCGGCCTGGAAAAGGCGTCGGACAGAGCGCGGGAGAAGGGCTGCGATGCCTTTCAGATCTTCACCACCAATCCTCGTAGCTGGAGGTCCAAGCCCATTGCTCAACAATCCATAGATCTCTTCTCCTCCCGGCTCAAAGAGTATGATCTGCATCCAGTCGTATCTCATATGCCCTACCTTCCTAACCTCGCCTCCCCTCGAGATGAGGTCTACTCGAGGTCGGTGCAGGCTCTGACCGATGAGCTGGTGCGCTGCCGACTTCTGGGCATACCATATCTGGTGACCCACCTGGGAAGCAATCTGGGCGCAGAAAAGAAAGATGGCAGGGAGAGGATAGCTGAGGCCTTGAAGAAGGCCATCGCTGATTCCGGGGGCGATGTGATGGTGCTCCTGGAGAACGGCGCCGGGACAAAAAATAGCATGGGAAGCACCTTTAAGGATATTGCCTCCATCATCGAGTCCCTTCCCGGCCAGTCCCGCAGCCTTGGGGTGTGCCTGGACACTTGCCACCTTTTTGCTGCTGGATACGATCTTCGCACCCCCCGCGCCCTGGAGAGGACTTTGGAGGAGTTCGATTGCTGCATAGGCTCAAATCGGCTCAAGCTGGTACATCTGAACGACTGCCAGGGCACCCTTGGTTCGCACCTGGACCGACATGAGCACATAGGCCTGGGACAGATCGGCCTGGAAGGCTTCCGGTCAATCGTCTGCCACCCCTCTCTGCGAGAGCTGCCGATGATAATGGAAACGCCGGTGGACTCGCGACGGGATGATAAAGCAAACCTTCTAGTGGTCAGAGCTCTTGCGTCACAGATCGAATAGCTTCTCTATGACGAGCATCAGGGCACCATTGGATATGGGCTTGACCAGATAGCTGCTCGCCCCCAGGTCATAGCATTTCTGTATATCCTGATCCTCGTTCGAGCCGGTGAGAATGACTACAGGTATATCTTTGAGCCTCTGCTCCTTCTTGATAAGGGTGAGAAGGTCGATGCCGCTGATGTCGGGCAGGTTTATGTCCAGCAGGATGAGCTCGGGCAGATCGCTTCCGTTCATGCTCTGCAGGGCTTCTAGTGCCTCCTTGCCATTGGTGGCGACGATAAGGTTTCCATTTAGCTCATTGTGCTTCAAGACCCGCCTGGTAAATGCGATGTCCTCGGCATTATCCTCTACCAGTATGATCTTAATTTCGCGATCCATTAACTCACCCATGCCGACCCATGATCATGCACCCTATATTCGATTTAAACCTCGGGTCCATAATTGAAACTACTTGCAAAAATAGTTATCCCACTGAAGGGAAGAGCCAGAGCTGCCAGGCAGGTTATTGGCAAGTCCACAGTGAAAAATCTGACGAACCACTATCGATCACCAGCGCGGGAAAATCACCTGCCTACTTATGGTCCCTCATCTCTATGAACCTGGAGATCCTTCCGCGGGAGAGAAGAGCCACTCTGCTCAGGGGCACATCCGCCTCGGGATGGTAGCCCAAGAGCCCGGCCAAGGAATCCGCCAGGGCCAGGATCTCTGAGTGCTGGGGCATGGCCGTCCTCTCCAGCCGGGTGCGGGAGCGGCCAAGGTGCATATAGGCCTTCAGCTCGACGAAATCCGGCTCAGCATCTCCGATCAGCCGGGCATAATCATCGAGCCCTTCCATGTTTTGGCCTCGAACCAGGGTCATGCGGATAACGCTGCGGCATCGGTGCTCCTTCAAGAGCTCGAGGGACTCCAGGATCCTCGGCCAGAGGTCCTTTGAGGGATTGCATATCCGGCGATACCTCTCTTCATCTGGGGCATTGAGGCTGAGGTAGAGCTGGGTTGGTCTTAGCTCCGCCAAAACCTCGGGATGGGTGGCATTGCTGACCAGAAATGATGTCATGCCCCGCCTTGAGACCAGATCGATGAACTCTTTCAGGTAGGGGTAGAGGGTGGGCTCTCCCATCAGGGATATGGCCATATGCTTGGGCTCGCGAGCCTCCTCCAGGCGCACTGGATCGGTGGTTGAAGATCCCCCGTAGCCGGATATAAACCTCTGCTGGCCCCGCAGTATCCCTTCCAGAAGCTCAGCCGGCTCCATGGGTTCCTTTCCCGGTATTGGATCATCTATCGGCCTCCAGCAGTGCAGGCAGAGGTGATTGCACTCAAGCGTTGGCGTCATCTGCACACAGCGGTGACTGGCTATGCCGTAAAAGTGGTTTTTATAGCACTGATCGCCACCCCGCATGGAGCGATTCAACCAGAGGCAGGGCTTGACCGCGCCAGAACCCACAAGGTGATAGCCCTGGCGGGCAAGGGCCTTCTCTGCCATTGTGTCTTGCATGATATTCCTCCAATACAAAGTCATAAATCCCTGACGGCTCAACTATTGCGCAGTGGTCGAAATATCCCGATGGGCTTTGGTCCTTTTGATGCTGTTCATTTGCTCTGCAACCGCCGCAGAGCCAGATGAAGATCACCATATAAAGCTAACAAAGGAGGTCGTAGCATCAGGGGATATCATCTCTCAATTGATATCTGGAGAGCCTGTGAGGTATGATAATGTCACTATATCCGGCTCACTAGAGCTGGCAGAGCTGCAGGGATCATTGTCGCAGCCCGTGAGGATTACCAACAGCATCTTCTTGGGGCCGGTAAGGTTTGCTGCGGCGAGCTTTGATGAGCCAATTGACCTGCAGGGGTGCATCTTTCGGGATAACGTGGACTTCTTTGGTTGCCGATTTGCAGGGGGGGCCGGATTTGCAGGGGTCACCTTCGAGGGTCAGGCAGATCTTCGCAACACCTATTTCGGCGGGCAGGCCTCATTTCTGAGCGCTCAATTCTCTGAAGACGCCAGCTTTAGGAACAGCCAGTTTGCTGGAGATGGCATCTTCCTCAACAGCAGCTTTGCCCGGGATGTGGACTTCGATTTCGCTCAGTTCCAGCGGCTGGCCTCTTTTGCAGATGCCAGGTTTGTCAATGTGAGCTTTCTGGAGACCCAATTCGGCGGCCACACATCATTTCTGAATGCCAAGTTTCATGGCAATGCGGCCTTTGCCGCCACCAGATTTGCAGGCAGTGTGGTCTTCCGCGAGGCCGGATTCCTCTTGGGGAGCACCTTTGGCCTCTCCAGCTTCGGGGGGCTGGCAGATTTCACCAATGTCTATTTCAACAAAACAGCCTACTTCGGGGGGGGCAAGTTCACCGACCTGGCTTATTTCGTCAATGCCCGGTTTGATGGTGACCTGAATATGGAGGATTCCAGGCTCTATAATATGCGTCTGGACAACGTGAGCCTTCAGGAAGACTCAAAGATCAACCTCAACAACGCCGATTTCACCAAGCTGGAGGTTCGCTGGGCGGTGATAAAGGATCGGCTGGTTTACAATGGTGCCGCTTATCTGGCCCTGGTCAAGAACTACAAGAGCCTGGAGTGGTTTGACGATGCCGACGACTGCTACTATCAGTACCGCAGAATCGGGCAGGACCAGGCACCCTGGGGCTGGGGAAAGATCTCTGATCTGATATCCTGGCTCTCCTGCGGCTATGGTGTTCGGGTGAGCTATACCGCCTTTTGGTGCCTCTTTACCATTCTGTTCTTCGGGGTGATCTTCTGGGCGGGAAAGGGGATGAACAAGTTCGAGATCGTTGGGATGGAGCTTCCTGGAGACCACCGCCTGAGACCCACAGCAAGGGTATCTTTCACCGATGCCCTTTACTTTTCCATCGCCATGTTCACCACCTCCCAGGCGCCGGTCAACACATATCCTGTGGGCTTCTACCGCCACCTGGCCATGGCAGAGGGAATCCTTGGATGGTTCTTCCTCGGTCTGTTCGTAGTAGTATTGAGCGGCGTTCTCATCCGCTAAAATGGAATTGTTGAGCGAAATCCGAGCCGCCGATCCGGAAAGGTTGATATATCTGTTGGTTAAACCAGGAGAGTCCAAAAGAAGGGCGCGTGGCCTAGTCAGGATAAGGCGGCAGCCTCCTAAGCTGTAGATCGGGGGTTCGAATCCCTCTGCGCCCGCTTGCTTTTTATTTATCTGGTTGGACTCAGGGAACGATCTTGGATATGGCCAGCTCCAGAATATCCTCCGCACCCGACTTTTTCAGCAGGGGAATGAGCAGGTTGACCTGGGATCGGTCCACCACCGTCTCTATGGCATAGTAATCGGTGCTGTAAAGCTTGGAGAGGGTGGGCCTTTTCATGCTGGGAAGCATGGAGATGACGGCATCCAAGGCGGCTTCTGGCACATTCATCTTCAAGAGGGTCTTTCCTCGCGCCCTCATAACTGCCAGGAGGAGCGTCTGGACTGCGGAGATGTCATCGTGTTTCTCCTTATCGGCAAAGCTCTTCTTATTTGCTAGCAGCTCTGAAGTCGACTCCAGCATGACATCGATGATCTTCAGGCCGTTCTTCTTAAGGGTAGAGCCGGTCTCGGTGAGGTCCACCACAACGTCGGTCAGCTCGGGAACCTTGGCCTCGGTGGCGCCAAAGGAGAACTGGATATCCACTGGAATTCCGAGGTTTGAGAAGTAGGCCCTGGTCAGATTGGGATATTCTGTGGCCACCCTGCTGCCCGGCTTTATCATTCGGGCTGAGCTTATCTGTAGGCTCTCCGGCACGGCCACCACCAGCTTCACCGCTCCTGGCCCCTGCTTGCCATAGTTCAGATCGGCTACCCTGGTCACAATGGCTCCGGACTCCATGATCCAATCTGTGCCCGAGATCCCCAGGTCGAAGTAGCCCTTGGCCACATATCCTGGTATCTCCTGCGGGCGGAGGATCTTCACCTTGCCTATGCGCGGATCATCTACGCGGGCGTTGTACTCCCGCTCAGTTCTCTTAACCTCCAGCCCCGCCTGCTCGAAGAGCTGCAGGGTCTGGTTTTGCAGGCTGCCCTTGGGAATAGCGATGTCAATCATTTCTTGGTCTCCTCTCCAGCAACATATTTCATCTTTCGCCCGATCTGATAGCCCCTTTCAATTTATAACCAATTCCATTGGCTTGTCAATTGTTAAAAACAGTCCCTCCCGGCTCACAATATTTATAAATAACTACTGTGATACCATTTTTGTGAATGGGGGAAGGGGAGATTATGTCAGCAGTGATCATCTCGGATACGCACTTTGGCCTTGATTCATCCACACTCAGCGATCCTTCTAAGGTCGATCGGTTGATGAAGGAGATATCGGTTTATGGGGGAGGATGCGACCAGGTCATCTTATTGGGAGATATATTCGATTTCTGGAGGGTGCGGCCTGAGAATGCCCTGCGAGAGTCGGTTCCCCTTTTAAAGAGGTTGGGCGAGGAGGATCTTAAGATCCACTATGTGGTGGGAAATCACGATCATCATTTGGTGGTGCAAAAGCAGGAATCGGACTTCATGGAGAGGACTGCGCGTGGCGACCTTTTTCCCGTATACTCGCCCTCTTTGCGCTGGCGCCAGACCATAAACGGCCTGAACATCGATATGCTCTACCCCACCTACCGCATCCGCTGCTGCCACCGGACGGTGCTTTTCACTCACGGCCACCACCTTGCCGGCATTCATATCTTCACCATGCAGATGGTGGAGAGGATTCGCCGGCTTTACGGAGAGGAGCTCCTCCCCGCGGACCTGGAGATGATGATGGCCTATGCTTATGAGAGCATCTACCGCTCCTCATACATCGGCGAGATGGTCTCCTTTGAGGAGAGGGTCTGGAAGGCATCCAGCCTTTTGCAGAGGATCACCACCGGGGTCTTTCATGATCGCCATATCGCCTCGGTGGAGGCGCAGTATGAGGCCATAGAGAGATTTATTCGCGACAGGAATCTGGGTGAGATCGACTGCTTCATCTATGGGGATACCCACCGGGCAGGGATCTTCCAGAGGATGGGGGGTCCATTGGCGGTGAATGCGGGAAGCTTCACCCGGGTTCCAGGAAAAGGCTCTCGCATCAAGACTCCAGACACTTACATCATTCTCGATGAAGATGGCCTGGCTTTAAGGCAGCTGGGAAAGGCCGAGCCCCTATTTCTATGCGAGCTTTTATGAATTTCTGGATCATATCCACTCATATCGTGATTGGAGAAGATTATTATAATCGTGGTCTGCCTTTCATAATCGATGAATCTCATGGATGCCCTGAAAAGCAGAAGGTCGATCCGAAGGTATCAGTCCCGTCCCATCCCCAAAGATCTGGCCAAATCCCTGATCGATGCCGCCCAGACTGCACCTTCTGCGGGTAACCTCTCCGCCAGAAGATATGTCCTGGTGAGCAATGAGGATATGAGGCGGCTTCTGGCCGCTGCCGCCTACGGCCAGGAGCATATCGAAGAGGCTCCTCTTCTCATCGCGGTCTGCGCTGATGTGAAGGCATCCAGCGTTCGCTATGGCAGCCGGGGCGGCCTATATGCCATCCAGGATGCAGATGCAGCAACGATGTGCCTTCTCCTGGCCGCTCATGATGCCGGCCTGGGGGCCTGCTGGAATGGGGCATTTGACGACGACATGGTCCGCGAAGCCCTCCATCTGGAGGATGATGTCCTGCCTGTGGCCATAGTCTCCCTGGGCTGGCCCGAGGAGAGCCCGGCCCGGCCGGAGCGCACGAGGCGTGTTGGGGAGGTCAGTTGGATAGACTAGCTGCCGGGCTGCGCAGCATTGCAGAGGCGATCCTCATGGGAGAGATAGGGGATGAGGCAGCTCTTGAAGCGGCCAAGAAGAGGCTCTCAGCTCAACTGGGCCTGGCCTCCTTGCCCAGCAATGCCGATATCCTGGGCCAGGCAAGGGCTGGGGAACGAGAGGCTTTGAAGATGCTAATCAGAAAGCCGACTCGAACCCTCTCTGGGGTGGCGGTCATCGCTGCCATGACCTCTCCTGCTCGCTGCCCTCATGGGACCTGCGTCCCCTGCCCGGGGGGAATCTTAAACCTCTCGCCCCAAAGCTACACCGGTAAGGAGCCGGCGGCACTTCGAGCCGAGCAGCACGGTTTTGATCCTTATGACCAGGTAACGGCAAGGCTAGCCCAGCTGGATGAGATCGGCCACCCTCTGGACAAGTCGGAGCTGATCATCATGGGGGGGACGATCACCTCCCGTCCCCTGGGATATCAGAACTGGTTTGTCAAGCGCTGTCTTCAGGCCATGAACGACTTTCCCGACGGACGGGAGAGCTCTGGCTGGCAGCCCTTCGAGTCGGTGGCCAGGGCGAATGAGTCCGCTCTGGTCAGAAACATCGGTACCACCTTTGAGACCAGGCCGGACTGGTGCCGCCCCCGGGATATAGAAGAGATGCTGCGGCTGGGGGCGACCAAGGTGGAGCTGGGGGTGCAGAGCCTGGATGAGGACCTGCTGGTGAGGATGAAACGGGGGCATAAGGTCGAGGATGCTGCCCAGGCCAGCGCCAACCTGCGAGAGGCAGGGCTGAAGGTGGGATTCCACATGATGCCCGGCCTTCCCGGCTCCAGCCCGGATCTGGATTTAGCGGTATTCAGGGAGCTCTTCTCCGATAGCCGCTTTCGTCCTGACTACCTGAAGATCTATCCCACGCTGGTCATCGAGGGTACGGAGCTATACCGTCAGTACCTGCGGGGTGAGTATACTCCCCTGGGGGATGATGATGCGGCAGAGCTAGTCTCACGAATCAAGGAGACCCTACCCCGATATGTTCGCCTGCAGCGGGTGCAGAGGGATATACCATCCCCTCTGATCGTGGCTGGGGTGAAGAAGTCCAATCTTCGTCAGCTGGCCAAAAAGAGGCTGGAGGATCGGGGCAGCAGCTGCCGCTGCATCCGCTGTCGGGAGGCGGGATTGAGACGGGTGGTCCAGGCCGAACCCAGGCTGGTGCACGAATCCTATATCGCCTCCGGAGCGAGAGAGCACTTCCTCTCCTTTGAGAGCGAGGATGATGTCCTGGTGGGATTTTTGCGCCTGCGCCTGAGCACCTCCGCCCGGGTGCGAGAGCTGCATGTCTACGGCCCCATGGTTCCCATCGGCAAGAGGAAGGACGGATGGCAGCATCGGGGCTATGGAGCCCGGCTGATGGAGGCGGCGGAGAGGCTGGCCCAGGAGGCGGGGTATCCCCTGATAGAGGTCACCAGCGGCATAGGGGCGAGGGGCTACTATCGCCGGCGGGGGTACGATCTATGCCCGCCTTATATGGTAAAGAGGCTCAGATAGAATGCAGCAGAGGCTGGATTGCCCCTCATGCACTGCCGAGCCGGATTCACCACAACCTTTAAATTCAGTGCCCTGAAGATCATTTGCGATCTGAGGAATTAAATTATGCGTTGGCAAGGCAAGATAGGAAGGAAGCTCACGGGCGGAAAGTTGATTTTGGCCCGGGGCAAGAGGAAGTTCGAGATTGGAAGAGAGCAGAGCGATACCACTATCGGCGAGGTGAGGATCAAGAAGGTCCAGGTCCGGGGCGGAAGGGAGAAGGTTAGGATGCTGCGGGGCAATATGGTTGCAGTCGCCGATCCCGTAACCGGTATGAGCAAGATGGTCAAGATCGAGACGGCAAAAGAGAATCGGGCAAATCTGCACTACATGAGAAGGAACATTCTCACCAAAGGCGCTGTCATCAAGACGGAGATCGGGGATGCCAGGATAACCAACCGGCCCGGCCAGGATGGCATCATCAATGCCGTACTGCTCCCATCTGAGTAGAATTCATTTTTGTTTTGATGTTCATTGTGTTTCGCTGCAGCTGTGGACGGCATCTGTACTCTCCGGATGATGCCAAGACCAGAACCTGCCCCTGCGGAAAGAGGACGGCCTTGAGCAGGGTGAGGATTCTGGCCACAGCCCCCGATGCCCGCGCTGCGGGCGAGATTGTGAGAAGGCTGCAGCTGGGCGATTCCGGCCTGACCGGTTTCAGTCAGGCAAAGCTTTAGAATTTCATTTATCGCCCTCTTGAACTTCTCCGGGGGATGATGGCAAATGAGGCCTGGGTTAAAGAGAGCGGTGTGCCGTCATCTCTGCTCGTCACCCTGCCCTCAACGAAGGCCACCCTTCTTCCCTTCTTAACCACCTTCGCCTGGGCGGAGATGCAGCCTTTTTTAATCCCCTGCAGGAAGCTGGTGCTCTCGGATATGGTGGCTATATCCTCCTCCTCTTCCAAGACTGTGAAGAGGGCCAGGGCCATGGCCTCATCGCATAAGGCAGAGTAAAGGCCTCCCTGTAGCCATCCCACTCCATTCAGCATATCCGGCCGGACGGGCATGAACAGCACTGCCTCTCCCTCTCCATAAGAGCCCAGCTCTATTCCCATCAACCGGAAGAATGGATTGGCATCCCTGCCCAAAGCCTGGATATTTGCTAGATACCTCATCTTCATCGACCATGCAAATCCTGGAAAACTGCACTTAAATAGCTGGTGGAAAGATAAGTTATGGTTTATGACCATTCTCATCGGCTGCAGCGGTTGGTCTTATGAAGATTGGGTGAGAGGGAGAAAAGGGAGGATGACTTCCGCCTGAACCGCTATGACTATCTTTATCCCATCGAGCAGCTCGAATCCTGGATTCCAAGGAGTGAACTACCGCGTCCTGAAGGGCGCGGCTTCCCACGTCATCGCCAAAACTTGCATCACGGATATGTGATGTAGCGGTTTTGGTTCTATGGGCGCTACGGGCTGCTCCATCCCTGCGATTAGTATGTTCCTGGAAGCATTGTAGTCTCGA
>NZ_DAKC01000092.1:0-27522 GCF_002496465.1 Methanosaeta sp. UBA356
ATCTCTTTTCTGCCCCAGATGCAGATGACTGAGAGTAGAGAGGATGCTGCCATAGGCTAATAGGTGCAGATTCCAGTGTATCAAGCTTTTCCCGTTCACAGAAGGGATTCACAAAAGCTGTCCAATCCATCCCCACTTCATTAGCAGGGCATAGAGAGCCCCTGGATTGCCTGCCCCAGAAATCATCATTCTGTCTTTTGTATCTTATTCATACTTTCTATTATGTAAAAATGCTTTTCAGCTATCAATTTCTAGCAAAAATACTTAAACTTACACGTAGTAGATTCCCAATATGGCAGGAGTCTTCGAGCAGCTCACCAGGCGTCATAAAAGGGCAGTTCATGGAGGCCTTGAGGCAATGGAGCTGGAGGCAGCAATGGAGATCCTGGCGGAGGTATTCAGAATCAACCTGGAGGAGGTAGAAGATATGATCTCCAGCCGCCTGCCAGAGGCACAAACCGAAGCTCGCCAGGAAGAGGGACTGTGGCCGCAGGAGTTCTGGTTGGAGAGCTAAAGCATTTTTAACAGATCATGCGTTTCCGGACAGGTCAAATGAGGCCCGCCCTTCCGGCGGGCCATATAGCAGCCGATCAACGATCTGCTTTCCCTTGCGCAGCCGCCAGATATGCTAGCTGCGACCCATCAGCCGATCTACTGCCAGAAACAGCACCACCCCAACGGCAAGGAAAAGAAGAGCGAGCATCCACCAGGGCAGAAAGGCCACCACAATAATCCTGAGCCGGGAGAGGATAAACCATAACGCAAACAGGGCAACGATCGCAAGCACTAGAGCGTAGAGACGCTCCTTTGTCCTACCGACCATACCTGGCAGATATGATCAATCATATAAATAGGTGATCTAATCCTTTATAGAAAAGCAGGCAGAAGACCCCTCTCCTTTATGGGGGGATGAATGCCGTGAGTTCTTCAGTTAAGCTGTAAAACTATATATATCATAACAGCTTAACTGGGTCTATGCTCAAGGCATATAAATTTAGGATCTATCCAACCAAGTCCCAAAGGACAAAGATGGAGCAGACCCTGGATCTATGCCGATGGACATATAACAAAACTTTGGAAATTCGTAAGAATGCATGGGAGAATGAAGGTAAATCTCTAAGCAAGTACGAAACCAATAACCTGCTGCCAGAATGGAAAGCTGATAAGCCGGAACTTAAAGATGTTTTCTCCCAGGTTCTTCAGAACGTCCATGAGCGGGTGGACCTGGCGCTCAAAGCCTTCTTAAGGCGTGTCAAGGCCGGGGAGAAACCTGGATACCCAAGATTTAGAGGCAGAGGTCGATACGATTCTTTTACCTATCCGCAAAAAGGGTTTAAGATCGATTCTGGGAAACTATATCTTTCAAAAATCGGAAATATCAAGATCAATCTTCATAGGCCCATAGAAGGCAAGATCAAGAGGCTAACTGTTCGCCGGGCAGCAACTGGGAAATGGTATGCGTGCTTCTCAGTTGAAATTGAAGACCAGCCTAAACCACCTTGGAAAGATGGCACTCTGGTTGGCATAGATGTCGGTCTAGAATCCTTTGCCACACTTTCAAATGGCGAGAAGATATCTAATCCTCGGTTCTTCCGAGAAGAAGAACACGAGTTAGCTAGAGCCCAAAGGAAACTCTCTAAGGCTCCTAAAGGAACTCCAGATCGCAAGAAAGCTCTTAAGGTTGTTGAGCGAGTCCATGAGCGGATAGCAAATAAACGATACGAATTTGCTCATCAGATTAGCAATGATCTGGTTAAGAGATTTGGCCTAATAGCTTTTGAAGATCTCAATATCAAAGGAATGACTAAAAACCATTGCCTAGCTAAAAGCATCCATGATGTAGCTTGGAATATGCTAGTGACTTTAACCTCTTACAAGGCTGAGAGAGCCGGTTCGATGGTTGTCTTAGTAGATCCAAGGAATACGTCAAAGATGTGTTCTAGGTGTGGTATTCTGGTTCAAAAAGATCTATCTGAGAGATTCCATAATTGTACTCAATGCGGGCTTTCGGTGGATCGAGATTGGAATGCAGCAATCAATATACTCAGATTGGGACTACAATCTGTCGGAATCAAAACCGTAGAAGCCTGCCCCTTTTAAGGGGCGGGAGTAGTCACGCGGTCCCTTTAACCTTCATCAGCCGGGATATATAGAGCCTGGCCCATAAATAGCTCAGGAGGCTTCCTGCTATGTTTCCAAACACGATTCCCCACCATATCCCCTCCTGACCCAGCCCCAAGACCATTCCCAGGATGAAGGCTACCATTGTAATGAGAACCACATCTCTGAGGACATTGAGCAAGAGGGAGGTGAGACCTTTGCCCGCCCCCTGGAAGAGGCAGGCGGACATTATTCCCGGGGACATGAATGGGTAGAACAGGCACATCACATGCATGAATGCCACCATTGTTCCGGCAAGATGAGCGCTCTCAGGGGTATAGGTGAAAAACATGGTTATCTGAGGGGCAAATATGCCGGTGATGAGGGCGGTGACCGTTCCAATGGCGAAGCCAAGCTTTGTGGAATAGTTATGAATAACCGGCAAGTTGCCATATCTTCTGGCGCCAATTGCAGCTCCTGCCACAGAGATCTCTGCTGTGGCAATGGCGATCAGAGGAATGGTGGCCATCATTATCACCCGCCAGCCTGCAGTATAAACGGCTACAGCGTCCGTTCCCGAAACCCGAACCAGCATGCTGTTGATGATGATGGCATCTATGGAGTAAAGGAGGAACTCGACGCTGGCCGGAATCCCCACCTTGAGGATGTCACTCATCACTTTTCTGCTGGGGACAAAGGCATTCCGGGACAGGGAAACGTAGGTGTCCTTCTTGACGATCAGCCAGTAGATCTGTACCATGGCCACGATCAAGAGAGATATGACTGTGCCCCATGCTGCTCCTGCTATCCCCATCCCCGCCCAGTAGATCAGAATGGGATCCAAGACGGCGTTGATCAGCGATCCCGCGCCCATGGCGTACATGGTGCGTTTTGTATCCCCTTCTCCTCTCAGGATGGCATAAGCGATGTTGGTGAAGACCATAAATATGGATCCGGAAAAGACGATATTGCCGTACTCCATGGCCAGACCAAGAGAGGAGCCTGCGCCCATTGCGGAAAGGAGAGGCTCCAGGGTTAAGAGGAGGACTGCTGTCAGTATCATTGAGACCAGCAAAACCAGCAGGAGGGCATGCATGGTGGTATTATCCGCCCCTCTTTTGTCCTGTGCCCCTATCCTGCGGGAGATGGAAGAAGAAACCCCTGCCCCCAGGCCGTTGCTCAGGCCAACCACCACCATGAATATGGGGGTCACAAATCCTACTGCAGCCAGGG
The DNA here is from genome assembly GCF_002496465.1 of Methanosaeta sp. UBA356. Classification (NCBI taxonomy): domain Archaea; kingdom Methanobacteriati; phylum Methanobacteriota; class Methanomicrobia; order Methanotrichales; family Methanotrichaceae; genus Methanothrix; species Methanosaeta sp. UBA356. Next base: position 3,334 of record NZ_DAKC01000092.1, read on the forward strand.
CATCCGATCCCAGGCCTGCCACCCAGACGGCGTTCACCAGATTGTAGGCGGCAAGGATCAACATGGCGACGATCATAGGGCCGGAGAGCTTCAAGAGGGCCTTTTTCGGCTCTCCGATCAACAGGGAAACCCCTCTGGTAATCTCTTTTTGGGCCTCTTCCCCCCTAGCTTCGATTCCATCGTTCATCCGATCACAGGGGTCCTTTGAATTCACAGCTCTGGAAAGGGAGATGCGGCTTATAGTCTCTTTTCAAGCCACCTTCATCTCCCTCTCCAGCCTGCGGACGGTATCCCGGAGCTGAATGGCCCTCTCGAACTCCAGACGCTCCGCCGCTGCCATCATCTCCGCCTCCAGCTCGATGATCGCATTTGGAATATCCGATTTTGGAATATGCCTGGTGTCGGTGATCTCCACCACCTTTTCCCGGATGGGTTTCTTGATGGTCTGAGGGATGATGCCGTGCTCTTGGTTGTATGCCATCTGCAGAGATCTGCGCCTCTCCGTGGTCTCCATCGCCTTCTTTATGGAGCCGGTCATCCGGTCCGCATAGAGGACCACCCGGGAGTTGGCGTTCCTTGAGGCCCGGCCGATGGTCTGGATCAGGCTCTTCTCATCCCGGAGGAATCCCTCTTTGTCTGCGTCTAAAATTCCTATGAACCCCACCTCGGGGATGTCCAGCCCCTCTCGGAGGAGGTTGATTCCCACCAGGACATCGAATTTGCCCAGCCTCAGCTCACGGATGATCTCCGTCCTCTCCAGAGGCTGAATCTCTGAATGCAGATAGCGGGCCCGAATATCATTCTGGCTCAGATAATCGGTCAACTCCTCTGCCAGCCGTTTGGTGAGGGTGGTAACCAGTGCTCGATCCCCTCTCGAGATCACTCCGGAGATCTCCGTCATCACATCCTTCACCTGCCCGTCGATGGGCCGGACCTCCACCTCCGGATCGAGAAGGCCGGTGGGGCGGATGATCTGCTCCACTGGGGATTTCGAATGCTCGAGCTCATAGCCTCCTGGGGTGGCAGAGACGAATATCACATTTCTCATGAACCGCTCAAACTCCTCAAAATCGAGCGGCCGGTTGTCATAGCTGCTGGGCAGCCGGAAGCCATAATCCACCAGGTTCTTCTTGCGGGATCGGTCGCCTCTGTTCATCGCCCTGAGCTGGGGGAGGGTCTGATGGCTCTCATCGATTATGAGCAGAAAGTCATCGGGAAAATAGTCGATCAAACAGTATGGAGGCTCTCCTGGCTGGCGGCGGTCAAAATGGCGGGAGTAGTTCTCAATTCCCTTGCAGCTTCCGGTCTCTTCTATCATCTCCATATCATGCATTGTTCTCTGCCGGAGCCGGTGGGCCTCGATCATCCCAAGCTCTTGAAGCCTCTCGTTCAGCTCCGCCTTTATGGAGTCGACCGCCGCTTTCAGCTCGTTCTCCGGTATGACATAATGCCTGGCCGGATAGACGAAGAAGTAGCTCATATCCTCGACTCTCTTGCCGGTGATCCTGTCGACCTCAGAGATCCTCTCTACTTTATTTCCAAAGAGCTCAATTCGAATGATGTTGTTGAAGTAGCCGGGGATGATATCGATGGTCTCGCCGTTGACCCGGAAGCGTCCCGGAGAGAGGTCCAGGTCTGAGCGCTCATAGAGGATGTCCACCAGCCTTTCCAGGATATCCTTTCTGGAGATCCTTTCATTCACCTTCAGCTCAAACCCCATGCTCTGGAAGTTCTCGGGATTGCCCAGGCCGTAGATGCATGAAACGGAGGCCACTACTATCACATCCCGGCGGGAGAGAAGCGAGGCGGTGGTGGCCAGCCTCATCTGCTCTATCTTGGGATTGATGAGAGAGTCCTTCTCTATATACTGATCCTTTGAGGGGATATACGACTCCGGCTGATAGTAGTCATAATAAGAGATGAAATATTCAACTCGGTTATCCGGGAAGAACTCCTTGAACTCATTGTAAAGCTGCTCAGCCAGGGTCTTGTTGTGGACGATCACAAGGGTAGGCTTCTGAACCTGTGAAATGACATTGGCTACCGTATAGGTCTTGCCTGATCCCGTGACTCCGATAAGAGTCTGGAACCTCTCATTCCTTTGCAGGCCCAAAACAAGCTGATCTATGGCCTCCGGCTGGGAGCCGCAGGGAGCAAAGCTAGAGTGGAGGCGGAACTGCTGCTCAACCGGACGGTGCTGGGATAATGAATCTTCTGCCATGCTCATTGGCAGGCATAATCCTTGGTGCTAATAGCTTTTGCCCTGCACAATGGCTAAATAATCCGGAGACAGAGGTCAAGAGGGATGAAATCAGAAATCAAAGAAGAATTAAACCCGGAGAGTGTAAAAAGCGAGCCCCTCTCCGTCCAGGATCTGCATGAGCTCTATGATCCAATAAAAGATCAGATCGAGGAGAGACTGGCAGAGTTTCAGCGCATATGGGAGACGGCCAGCGACGAGGACCTCTTCCGTGAGATGGTGTTCTGCCTTCTCACCCCTCAGTCCAAGGCCAGAATATGCTGGAGGGCGGTGGAGAGGCTGGAGAGAAAGTGCCTTATCGCTTCTGGTGAGCCATGCCAGGTTCAAGAAGAGCTGGTGGGCGTGAGGTTCAACCAGCGGAAGGCGGAGTATGTATGTCTTGCCCGGTCAATGTTCAGCCATCGATCCCTTCGCACCACTCTGGCAGGATTTCCCAGTCATGCCGCTGCCCGGGAGTGGCTGGTGGCGAACGTCCTGGGCCTTGGCTATAAGGAGGCCAGCCATTTCTTGAGGAACATAGGCCTGGGGGAGGATCTGGCTATTCTCGACCGGCATATCCTCAAAAATCTAGCCCTGCTGGGAGTGATAGACAAAGTTCCCGAATCGCCCACCAAGAGGCGTTACATTGAGATCGAGAGGCAAATGACCGCCTTCTCTTCCCAGGCGGGAATTCCGATGGGCCAGCTTGATCTATTGCTCTGGTACAAGGAAGCGGGAGAGATATTCAAGTAATCAAATATCCCTGGACAGTCGCGAGAGCCTGTTTATTATCCATTTGGTCAGGAAACCGGTTAAAAAGCAGATGAACATTATGCTGAAGACCCCATCTCCGATACCGTCATTCAGCGCTATCAGTCCAGAGCTGGATATCAGATAGGCCATATAACCGAAGACCATGCTGATCAGGGGTATGGCCATATACCAGAGCCTCTTGTACCGGGTGGCCAGGCCGTAGCGGCGCAGGTCTTCTGCCACTCCGGTGAGGATCTGAGCTGATGCCCCCAGGCCGGCGAAGAAAGAGGACCAGAGAGGGACATCGAGAATCTTCGCTTGAGGATGCTGATAGATCAGCATGCTGAAAAATAGGATGGCCAGTACGGCAAATACTATAGCATAAAGGCCGTAGAGCTGGAAGAAGTAGGAGATCGTTCTCAGGCTATGGAACCGGGAGCCTCTGATATTGATCTTAGCCTCGTTGACGGCACTTGTGAGCTCATAGTTCGCCCGATCGCAGTAGAGAAATGAGTCGGAGAGGTTCTCCTTGTTGAACTCCTTTAGGGCGAGGACATAGAAGTCATAGGCATCCTTTATGTCTATAGAGCTTCTGTGAGCGGCCTGAAGCGTGCGGTCGAGCCTCTTGAGGTCTATCTCCAGCTCAGAGCACGACTGCGGGATGGAGCATGATTTGGAGTTCACACTATAGTAACTCGCTAAATTAATATTTATAGTTTGCGCGGCGCAGGCCCTTTTCACATAATTTAAATAATTTTAAATGATTTGAATTTGTGACTGCAAACAAATAGCCCGATTATATTCCGAATAAGCTCTTTAAGTACTTATCATTAAGCGTGATATATTTTTCACCAAATATGATAGTTATTTTGAATGAGAGTGCTTTATTTAGAATAGAAATTATATAAAACGTTTGGATGTATTATGTATTATTTTCAACCGACCGTAGCCAACCTCCTGGCATTTCTTATCTGCTGCATTATCTTTCTTTTGAATGAGACTCTGTTCCTTCCGCCACCCGAGGGGGTGGCCATTCTCTCAGATATTGTGATCTGATGCAATTCATCGATCATGCTCTCCGCTATGAGGCAACACTCATCCGTTCCCCTGCCGGATCTATCCCGCCCATCTTTATCCATTTTTGTCATAAGTATTAATTGAACATCTTACTTAAAAAATTTTTCCTTGCATAGAAACTGAAAATAGATGCATTAAGCAGTGCAGATCATCTCGACTCATTTTCCCTCATCCATTCCGGTCATGCTTAATACCACAAAGGACAACAGTATTCTATGCTTGAAGATCAGATCTTCTGCCCAGCCTGCGGCACTGATACCGACCATACCCTGATTAAATCCGGACAGGAGAACCTAGTTCGCTGCGATGACTGCGGAACTGTTCATCCGGTTGAGGTGAAACGGGAGCGTTTGGTCAACCTCAAGGTGATCGTCAATTGGGATGACCGCGCTCTGCCCCATTTTATAACCATCCGGGCAAATGAGTTGCTGAACGTCGGAGATGAGCTTTTGGTGGACGATCCAACAAAGGATGTGGTGATGACCCAGATCACTTCTCTGGAGACGGATCGCCGGGTCAGGAGCGCTCTTGCCGAGACTGTGAAGACCGTCTGGGCAAGGGCTACGGACGAGGTGCCGCTGAGGATAACCGTATTTCGAGGGGGCAAGAGCCATCCCCTTAAGATCACAGTTCCGGGAGATGAACTCTTAGAGGTGGGCGAGAAAAGGAGGGTGGAGAACTTCCAGTTCATCATAGTCAAGATCAAGCTGCGTGGAGAGGGATTTGCCGACGCGGCTGAGGCCAAAGACATCGTTCGGGTTTGGGGACGGGAGATCTGATTATGGAAAAGAGCAAAAGGCTATTTGACGGCATGCGAGGCAGGATAAATGAATCTGTCCTGGAAGCCATGGCCCGCGTTCCCAGAGATAAATTCGTTCCTGCGCAGCTTCGAGATAGGGCTTATGAGGACCTTCCCCTGCCCATAGGCCAGGGCCAGACCATCTCCGCCCCCCATATGGTGGCTATAATGTGCGATCTTCTTGATGTCAGGCCGGGAATGAAGATCCTGGAGGTGGGCGGTGGAAGCGGCTACCATGCGGCCGTGCTGGCAGCTCTTGCAGGTCCTGAGGGCCAGGTCTATTCGGTGGAGAGGATGCCTGATCTCGCTCTTGCCGCCAGAAAAAATCTGCAGGCGGCAGGAATTGCAGGTGTAACCGTGGTTGAGGGCGACGGCAGCCTGGGCCTTCCAGAGCATGCTCCCTACGATAGAATCAGCGTTGCTGCATCAGCTCCCAGAGTTCCCGAACCCCTAAAAGAGCAGCTCCGGGTGGGAGGGAAGATGATACTTCCGGTTGGAGAGACATCACAGGAGCTGGTCTTGGTCACCAGGAAAAACGGCTTTGCCGTGGAGGAAAAGATGGGAGTGATCTTCGTCCCCCTCATCGGCAAAGAGGGATTTGGAGAACGGCAGATTTGATATATTCGGCTGAATGATCAATCTGACAAGATGAGGCCAATAGCGATAATAATCATGGACGGTTTCGGCATAAGCCCCACCCAGGAGGGAAATGCCATTGCTAATGCCCGCAAACCCAACCTGGAGCGATTGTGGAAGCAATATCCCACCACCACCCTCAAGGCATCCGGCCTGGCGGTGGGCCTGCCCCGAGGCCAGATGGGAAACTCCGAGGTGGGACACCTCAACCTGGGCGGGGGAAGGATCGTCTATCAGGACCTGACAAGGATCAGCCTGGCGGTGGAGAATGGCACATTTGCCAGTAATCCCGTTCTGCAGGAGGCCATGAATCTGGCCCGGAAGGGGGGCAGTAAGCTTCACCTGATCGGCCTTCTCTCCGACGGTGGGGTGCACAGCCACATCACTCACCTTTACGCCCTCCTGGAAATGGCAAGATCCATGGATCTCTCCCGGGTATTCGTGCATGCCATTTTAGATGGCCGGGATGTGCCTCCACGCAGCGCTCTTGGCTATTTCCGGGATCTGGAGGAGAAATTCTCTCAGACGGGCACCGGCAGCACGGCCACTGTGAGCGGCCGCTACTACACCATGGACAGGGACCGCCGCTGGGAGAGGGTAGAGAAGGCCTACCGCTGCCTGGTTTATGGCGAGGGTCTGCGGGCGGACAGCGCAGAAGAGGCGGTCAGAAAGGGATACGATCGGGGGGAGAACGACGAGTTCATCATGCCCACAGTGGTGGATGATAAGGGCATGGTGGATGATGGGGATAGCATCATATTCTTCAACTTCCGGCCGGACAGGGCCCGAGAGATAACCCGCGCTTTTGTGGATAAGGATTTTCAGGAGTTCGCCACCAAACCGATCCGGGTCCATTACACCTGCATGACCCAGTATGATGCCACCCTGAACGCACCGGTGGCCTATCCAGCGGAGAACCTCATTGATACCCTGGGAGAGGTGGTCAGCCGGGCAGGATTAAAGCAGCTGAGGATAGCTGAGACTGAGAAGTATGCCCATGTCACCTACTTTTTCAATGGGGGGAAGGAAGAGGTCAATCCGGGGGAGGATCGGGTGCTGATACCCTCGCCGAAAGTGGCAACCTACGACCTGCAGCCCCAGATGAGCGCTTATGAGGTCCGGGACGAGCTCCTTGCCCGTCTCGATTCCGGCCGGTATGATTTGGTCGTACTCAATTTCGCCAATCCGGATATGGTCGGCCATACCGGCATATTTGAGGCAGCGGTGAAGGCAGTGGAAGTGGTGGACGGCTGCGTGGGTGAGATCGTTAACCGGATACTGAGCCTGGGCGGAGCGGTCCTTCTGACCGCAGATCATGGCAATGCAGAGAAGATGCAGGATTCCGATACAGGCCAGCCCCATACTGCCCATACCACCAATCCGGTGCCCATCTCTTTGATCACCTCTGACCGGAAAAGCTACCGCTTGCGAGAGGACGGAATTTTGGCTGATGTGGCACCGACTGCATTGGAGCTAATGCATATTCCCCAGCCCGAGGCCATGACCGGAAGGACTCTCATAAATCTCAGAAGCATTTTATAGGTTGCTGAATTGGTAATTAGCTGTTTAGAGAAGGGATTAGAGATGCGAGAAGATTCAAAGCCAGAAGAGTCCATTCTTCCAGATCGAGATTATCTTATGGATCTGCTTAAGAATATAATAAGCTTCAGGACGGTCGCCCCTCCAGGAGACTGCTATCAGGAGATAGTGGAGTGGCTGGAGCCCATATTCAGGGATATGGGATTTGAGACGACCAAAATGAAGATGCCCGCGGAGGTATTTGCCGCCAAATGCAGTGATAGCCGGCTGGTAGGAGACCGGTACAACCTCCAGGCCGATTTATCGGTTGGAGCGGAAAAGACCCTGGTGATATATGCCCACCTGGATGTGGTGCCGGCAGAGGGCGAATGGGACACCGATCCATTCTGTGCGGTGCAGAAGAACGGCCGGGTCTATGGCCGGGGGGTCTCAGACTGCAAGGGATCGGTCGCGGCCCTCGTCGCTGCTCTGAAGGCGCTTTTGTCCAAGAAAAAGCCCAAGTACAATCTGAGCATTCTCTTGACCACCGATGAGGAGGTTGGAGGCTACTCCGGCCTGTGCTATCTGACTGATCTGGGCCAGGTGAAAGGGGATCTGATGCTCTGCATGGATGGCTTTTCCGATGACGTGGGGATCGGGAGCAATGGCATCATAACCTGGGATGTAATGGTTAAAGGTCGGTCGGCCCACAGCGGATCGAGCTTCCTGGGGGTCAATGCGGTAGAAAGGTCGATTTTGGTCATGGAGAGGCTTATAGACCTGAAGAAGGTGGTACAAGCCAGACGGTCCCGCCTTCCCGCCAGCTCGCCGGTGAAATCGGTGGGAATAGAGAACCTCATGCCAATCCTCAATATCACCATGATCAATGGAGGGGTCAAAGAGAACATAGTGCCCGATAGGTGCGTTCTCCGGGGGGATCGCAGGGTGATACCGGAGGAGAGGATGGAAGAGGCGATGGAGGAGATCGAGAGGGCGCTGGAGCCATTGAGGTCAGAGGGTATCGACTTTGAGCTGAAGTTCTATCCCGGATATCCGCCCATGAGCGTTGACCCGGAGCATGCCTGGGTGAATGAGGTGAGGGAAGCAGTGGAGAGGAGGATGGGATTTATGCCCCAGCTCTCAGCAGCCCAGGGAAGCTTAGACCAGGCCTATGCCACAGAGAAGACGGGGATTCCCACCTGCGTCTACGGCGTGGGCCGCCAGCTGGAGAGCAATATCCATGCTCCAAATGAGAACGTGCGCATAGCTGATCTGGAAGGGTATACCAAATTCTTAATTGAGCTATTGCAGTAGTCTGATATGAAGGTCATAGCGGTTGTCGGGACCAAGAAGACGGGAAAGACCACCCTGGTGGAGGCGCTGGTAAGATCCCTGGCAAAGCACGGAAAGGTGGGGACAGTCAAGAACATGGTCGATCATCCCGTGGACCGGGGGGACACCAGAAGGCACTTCGATGCTGGGGCGGATGTGGTCATAGGTCTGGGCGAGGCGCGCCTTTTGGTAAGACGGGATCGGGGAGACCTGGAGTCTGCCCTGGCGGAGCTGGAGAGAGAGGGGATGGACTATGCGGTGGTGGAGGGCTTCAAGAACAGCTCTCTATTCAAGATCGTCATGGCGGATATAGAGGTGTCGAACATGGTGCGAAGGGTGAGGCTCCCTGAGGTGGACGAGGACCTGGTGGCGGAGCTCGCTGAGATGGTCCGGGGGATGGAGGACTACAAAACAGCGGGCTAGAGAATTGACCTCAGCGAAAAAAATTGTGGCTCCTCGCTGTTTGTTATGGGTGAACTTGAATCGCAAATTCTCTGTATCTTTTGTGCCTCAGTGATGAATCACGATGCACTGGCCCAACCACAGAGTCACAGAGGCTACATTCTCTGCCTGAACTCACCTGCATAATTCAGCGAAGAGCCGCCATTATTAGCATGCGGTGCTCATCATAGAAAACATTCCGGCTCCTTTCGCTTCCAGTGCCGGAGATGCAGCCTCTTGGACGCGCGTCCCTGACCAGGCCAGGTTTCATCGTCCTCGCATTCTCCGGGCAGAGCTTGATACAGGCGCAACAAGTGATGCATTTATTTGTATCGATCACCTCGCTGTGGTCCGGGCGATGGCACCTACAGGGCATGCCTCTGCACAGATCCCGCACTGGATACAGGCATCACTCACCTCGAGAATGAATGCTCTCCGATCCAGGCCCTTCCGACGACCTTGACGCATCCGTCCTTCGCCAGGATATCCTTAATTTCGGGAGAGTGCATCTTCATGCGTTCGGTTGCCATAAACGACCACGCAGACCGCAGGGGTATTGTGGGCCCTGATTGCATGCAGCCAGTCGGTCAGGAGTGCCGGCACCCTTCCCATGTACACCGGCACGCCCACGATGAGCAATTCCTTTTCCGAGGTCTGCAACGGTTGTATCCTTGCAGCCGGCCTGGTGATATCCAATTCTTCCACGTTTTCGTGGCTGATTCCATGAGCAATAGCCCGGACCACTGCTTTGGTGGTTCCCGTCGGCGAGAAATACACCAGTTTTACTGATTCGATGTTCATGAGAGGTTCTCCATTGAAGTCACCTGATTGCTTGGGGCAGGGAATCCTAAAGAGCTTTTGGCCGACTGTCTGTCAGGGGTATTCCCGCAGAAAAAGAGAACTGAGAAATTACTGCAGTATCTTGGTGACGACCAGCCTCCATTCCCTGCCATGCAGCCCAGCTGTCGTCCAGTATGTGTCCTTGGTCACTACCTTCTTATCTCCTTCAGTGACCTGGAAGCTATAGCTTCCGTGCCCGGACCTGTCAGCGATTATCTTCTCTCCCAAGGCCAGCAGGCTAGGATATGGCGCATAAAGCGGGTCCTCGAATAGATACTTCCCTATCTGGCTTTCATCTCGGTCGTGGGCAATTAGACCATCCAGATGCATTGACCAGAAGCTGTAGTCGGTGATATTGCTCCTGTTAGAGACATCATAGTAGAGATGGGGTGCTACAATGGCATCTAGCAGTTTGTCTGGTTCAATGATTGCACTGATGCCTCCCAGGAATTCCCCTTGTGATGAGAATACCGGATACGCAATTGCTGTGCCGTTGTATCCTTCTACCAATGGCAGCTGTTTGCTTAACACAGGGGTTTTGGTCTGCAATAAGCGGGCAATATGTTCCTGGTTACTTATATCGGCTCCTTCGGCGCTCTCGCTTCCTCTGCCTTCATCTACGATGATCTTTCCATCCTTGCCAATTGTGACTGCATTGCTTATGTTTGAGTTGGTCCCTATTAGCTCAGCAAGAACTCTGCGAGCAGCATCTCCCTCGAGGCCTGCGGTTGAGAGATTTTGAGCAGCATTAGCGATATCCGAATCTAAATCATTCAGGCTTCCCTGCAAATCCGCCTGAATCTGAAGAAGCATAAATATTCCGTTTGCATCTTTCTCGTCTCTGATGCTATCCAGAGCTTCTTGGAAAGACCGCACTACTGAATCAGGAGTCCCTTTGTTAAATGCGAAGTAGGCATTGTTTTGGGCGAGTACGTATGCTATCTCGTAATTGCTTGCATTTGCACCAGCCTCCTGGATAAGCACGATACCTGCTAAGTCATTATATGCCCAGGCATCAATGCTGCCATCTTCCAACTTCTCGATAATCGGTGCGGATGCATTCTCAAGAATCAGATCCTCCCTCTTTAAACCGCTATTAAGAAGCCTTTCGACCACCACATCATCCTTGATAGCCCCTATTTTATATTTTTTCAGGTCTTGCGGATCTGTAATGGTGACATTTTTATCCTTCTTTGCCAAGAGAACATCCCTGCCAGAGGCAGCTGGCCCCACCCAGTTGAATAGCTGCTCTCTTTCGGGAAGCCTGGCCGTTGTAAAGAGAACGGTATTATTTTCGCTTAATGTCCTCTGATAGCCTTCTGTCCAGGGAAGAAGCAATATTATGCTCCTATTAAGGTCAACGCCCATTTTTTGCCATATCCTTTCTAGAAGATCTACGGAAATACCCTGGGCTTTGCCGTCTTCTTGGAAAGTGTAAGGTGGATACTGCTCGGTTATATAGGTCAGATCCTCCGCTGATGTTGTCTGATCAGCAGCCAAGCACGGGATATTGGCTATCGAAATATTCACTAGAAGTAATATTGCTATATATCTTAATGCATAAAATACCCTAATATATCTCCCTCCTGGAAATATCAGTATCAATGAAGGGCACTAATGCATTTTAACATTTCGCACCGTTTTTTGTATCTGGCGCCATACGATTTGAGGTGCATGCAAAAGTTCAAATTGTGGATACTATAATGCACTATGGCCTGTCTTGAGTAATCAAAAAGAAAAGGAGGTATGCATCTTGAGTCCAGATATTAGTAGGATGGCATCTGCTCTCGCCTTTATTGCACTATTAGAGATATGCATCATTGGGGCAATGGCATTGGCTCAAACAGATCAGGATCAATTTGTTCTGGAGGAAGTATCTGAACAGACTGGAAAGATCGGGGCGATATACAACCTGGTGGGATCGCAATCGCCCTTGGATCTGCCGTCTGCCAGTGGAGCTAGGCTTGCAGTTCATGAGATCAACAGGCTTGGTGGAATCGATGGCAAAGAGATCGAACTGATCATATGTGATGGCAAGAGCGATACTGCAGGTGTGGGCGAATGCGCAAAAGCCCTTATCGCAGAAAACGTCTCGGCAATAATAGGCCTGAGTGACACAGATATGGTCTTAGCAGCAGGACCGATTATAGCTGCAGCGGGGATACCTTTTGTCACATCAGGCGCAACTTCTCCCAGACTGGCAGAGGAGAATGAAGGCCTGTTCTTGGCATGCTTTGGCGACAATGTCCAAGCCCAAGCGGGGGCTGAGTATGCCTTTAATGAGATGGGAATCAAAACATGCTCACTTCTAGTGGATGGGGATATGGAATTCGCTCGCCTCCTGGCCTACTATTTCAAGGAACGATATGCAGATCTGGGAGGAGAAATCATCATGGAAGCCTTCATCAATGATTCAGATCAGGCGATTCTGAGCCAGGAAGTCTCTGATGCGCATTCTGAGATGATTTACCTTGCAGCAGGACCGGAAGAGGCCAAGGCTGTGATCGAAGCTCTGCGGAAGGCCGACATTGATAGTCCTATATTTGGCGGCGATAGCCTCGATTCGCTTGACTTGAGGCGAGATGGGATGGGAAGGATCATCTTTTCGACACATGCCCTTCTGGATGAAAACTCCTCCCGCACAGGTGAATTCGTTCGGGCCTACAAATCCGAGTACGGATATCCTCCTGAGAACGCCTTCTCTGCTCTGGGATATGATGCAGTCAAACTTCTGGCCGAGGCCATTGACAGGGCTGGATCGAGCGATCCGGAGGCGATTTTTCAGGCCCTTGGAAATACTTCAGGGTTTAGTGGAGTGACAGGGGATATAAGCTACCAGGATGACTGTCGCATACCTAACAAGGACGTAACCATAGTATCGCTGATAGATGGGGAAATTGCTGATTTGGAAGTGATGCAATCCACGAATATGCCGCTTATATCTGGATAGGAGTCCTTCTCCCCGTGGTCATGCGCTTCTGTCGGGCGATGAAGGAGAAATCCGTGATCCAGCTCAAACATAAACCTCTCCAGCACCTGAGAATACCCGCCCCCAGGTCCCGCTCGCTGTTGGCGTCCTCCAGCCCCAGGAAGCCCATGAGGTATGGGATCCCATAGGCTCCTCGCTATGTTGTATGGTTGAACTTGAATCCACCACAAAATTCAGCGAAGAGCCATCCCATAAGACCAGATCCAAGGTTATGCGAACCTCCTCGTGAAGGGCTTTATGCCCCTGCCTGGCCAGCTCCTCCGGCTTCCGGTAGATGGCACTTCAGAGGATCCTTGATGTAGATGATTTATATGAAATGTGATCAGGAGAGCTGTGCTGACAGTGTCTGCACTGTCTTCTCCTCTTCAAAAGGTATTCCCCATCCGGATCAATTGAAGATATTATCATTTTTACGAGAAAAGAAAGAATTAGCTCGAAATATTTGACGGATTTTAGAATCGGCAAGAGGATATTTTATCATGAGATTTTTGATAAAATCACCCCTATATACTCTCAATAATGTGTTTTTGTCAGGATCACCGGACGGATAATTATCTATACCATGATGCATTCCTTGGATTAAGGAGGAATACTAATTCCAAATCAAGCCACAGTGACAATGGCTTTTTTGATTTTTTTATTCGCAATAGCAGCATCCGATAGTTTTTCTGCAGATAGCAGCAATTCTGCTGAAGCATCAGATGCTTTAGCGATTTCAGAAAGCCAATTGATCACCCAGACGATAGCAGCCGACGCCAAGGGTCGCTCCAGCAACGGATCGCTGGAAGACTCTGGCCTGGAAATGGTTACGAATAGAAGAAAGGTCTTATCCGAGAGTTCGACCCTGGCAGATGTGTCCAATGAGGACGTAATCTCGCCCGAGCAGGAGACCGTGCTAGTCATCAAGTCTGAAAAGAGCGAATCTACGTCCGCTTCTTCTCAGGGCACAACCGAGGCAGGTGAGAAATGCGTACCTCAGATTGGCCTGACTTATGCAGACTCAACACCATGTCCCATTGAGACCGTAAAGGCTCCAAAGGGGTCGCCCAACGTCGTGTTCTTGGTTTTAGATGACATTGGATACGGTGGCCTTGGATGCTTTGGCGGACCTGTCGAGACTCCAAATATAGATCGATTGGCTCAAGGAGGACTCAGGTACACCAACTTCCATACCACTGGCATCTGCTCTCCAACCCGTGCCTGCATGCTCACGGGCAGAAATCTTCATTCTGTAGGGGTCGGTTCTTTAATGGAGTTTGCATCGGGCTACCCCGGATATACGACTTATCTATCTAAAGAAGCAGCGACCATGCCTGAGATGCTGGTTGGGCAAGGGTACGATACGTATTGCGTGGGCAAGTGGCACCTTGCGCCTTCCGATTCTATCAACGCAGCAGGACCTTACGACCAGTGGCCAATGAACAGGGGATTTGAGAGGTTCTACGGATTCCTTGAGTCCCACACCAGCCAGTGGTATCCTGACTTGGTTTCCGGCAGTACCCGCATAAAGCCGCCCGCCACCCCAGAGGAGGGTTACCATCTCTCCAAGGACCTGGTGAACCAGTCCATACAGTACATAAGCGACGGAAAATCCCTCCAGCCGGACAAGCCTTTCTTCCTTTACCTGGCCTTCGGTGCTGGCCATTGGCCGCATCACGTTCCCAAGGCCTACATCGATAAGTATAAGGGCAGATTCGATATGGGCTGGGATGCCATGAGAAACCAGACTCTGGCTAAAGAGAAGGAATTGGGAGTCGTACCTGAGAACACCGATCTGGCGCCACGTGACCAGTGGGTAAAAGCGTGGGACAACCTAACAGAAGACGAGAAGAAGGTTTATGCAAGGTTTGCTGAGGTTCACGCCGCATACATCGATTACACTGATGAGCAGATTGGAAGGTTCTTGGATTACCTGGAGGACAGCGGCCAGCTCAATAACACCATGATAGTGGTGATATCTGATAACGGCGCATCTCCAGAGGGTGACGCCAATGGTTTTACTAACACGGTCATGTGGGCAAACTCGGTTTCCGAAGGAGGAGACTCGACCGGGTTCCAAAACGACTTCCTGCCCATTCGCAATATAACCAATATCAGCACTATGCTTTCCAAGATCGATGAGATTGGCGGACCTCTGTCGTACCCGACCTATCCTCTGGGATGGGCTATGGCCGACAACACCCCCCACAAGCTCTACAAGTGGACCAGCCATGAAGGCGGAACTCACGATCCAATGATAATATACTGGCCTGATGGCATCAAGGAAGAGGGCGGTATCCGGTCGCAGTTCTGTCACGCTATCGATGTTGTGCCAACTGTTCTTGATGTCCTGGAATTCGATGCTCCTGAGGTTTACAATGGCGTCACCCAGAAGCCTATCGAAGGAATTAGCCTGGCCTATACCTTCGCTAACTCCACCGAGCCTACTCATAAGAAGGTCCAGTACTTCGAGATGATGGGAACCCGCGCCATATGGTACGATGGCTGGAAGGCGGTTGCGTTCCACCACCTAAACTATGGCCCTGACTTCCAAAACGATACCTGGGAGCTGTACAACCTCACCGACGATGTCTCTGAGGTACACAACCTGGCAGACCAGTATCCTGCCAAGCTTGAAGAGATGAAGGATCGCTGGTGGGCCGAGGCCAGTAAGTATAACGTGCTGCCCCTGGATGACCGCGCAGGCGCAAGGTACTCCGCTCTCCAGGCAAGAGGAATATCGACCTTCACCTACCTGCCCGGAGTAGAAAAGATCATGGAGCCAGCTATCCCCGACACGCGCAACAGCTCCTACACTTTGACTGCATATGTGAACACCTCCGGAAACGATAGCGAAGGCGTTCTCTTCTCCATAGGTGGCAGGTTCGCAGGATTGTCGCTCTATGTCAAGGATAAGCACCTCATCTTCGACTACAATCTCTTCAACATGAAGCATTACAGAGTCTCCTCGATAAATGAGGTACCTGAAGGAGAGGCCACCCTGGGCTTTGAGTTCGAGAAGACCGGAAGGTGGAAGGGCGAAGGCAGGCTCTTCATCAATGGCAATGAGGAAGGAAGCGTGGATATGTCTTTCACAGTGCCCGCACGCTATTCCTTCGAAGAGGGTTTGGAGGTTGGACAAGATCCGCAGACGCCTGTGACAGACGACTACCAGAGCCCGTTCAAGTATACTGGAGATCTGGAGAAAGTGGAAATGACTGTCGCTAACGACTGAACCTTAGGTACGGGCAGTCTTCAGACTGTCCATACCTTTATTTTTATTTTATGACTTGGTCAACGATGACTGGAACAGGAATTCATTCATCCCGCCCTTCCATGGCATTTCTTGTATTTCAGCCCACTGCCACAGGGGCAGGCATCGTTCCTTCCTGGCTTGAAGATGACCTGGGGAATCTTGCCGTCCTTGGTGTATTTCATAATGCTAGCTGGAGCCCGGCCCAGGCGGAGTTCATGAGCCATGAACCGCATCGGCCCGTCAATGTGCCTGAAGAACTCCTTGTAGCCGGCGCACAGATAGTTTAGACCAGATTTTCCGTCAGGCGTTTTTATAAAGCGGTTCTTAGGGCATTCGCCATTGCAGACGAATCTCACCTCGCAGCGGCGGCAATATTCCGGCAGCGCGTCGAGCTTATCCCGACCGAACTTCTGCTGCTTTGTCGATCTGGCCAATCCGGCCATGTCCCTCTTCCAGATATTGCCCAGAAGGTATTTCGGTTCAACAAAGTGATCACAAGAGTACATGTCTCCGTTATGCTCCAAGGCCATGGCCGTGCCGCAAGTCTCTGAAAATGCGCACATTCCGGAAGGCATTCCAGACCAGGCGGCTAAAGCCACATCGAATATCTGAACAAAAATCCTCCCTGCATCTCTGCACACCCATTCATTGAAGACAGAGATCAAGAAACGGCCATACTGTTCCGCTTTCACTGAACGATCGGTGACGACATCTCCCTCCTGAAAGCCGGTGTCGTTTTCTCTCTCCACTATGGGTATAAACTGGATGAAATTAGCTTTCACTTCATCTCTGAGAAAACGGTAAACCTCCAGTGGATGATCGCCGTTGGCGGCATGAACTGTGGTAAGGATGTTGTAGTCCACCTTATGATGCCGCAGGAGTCGGGCCGCCTTCATCACCCTGTCAAAGGTAGGCTTTCCTGTCTTGTCCACTCGATAAGCGTCGTGAAACTCTCTGGGCCCGTCCAGGGATAGACCTATGAGAAAGTTGTTTTCGCGGAAGAATTCGCACCATTCGTCGTCAAGCAGAGTGCCATTGGTCTGCATGGTGTTCTGGATGATCATATCCGGACGGCTGTACTTATGCTCGATCTGGACCGAACGCCGGAAGAAATCCAAGCCCATCAGCGTGGGCTCGCCGCCCTGCCAGGCGATGGTAGCCTGTGGAATTCTCTGCGCTTCCAAGTACTGGCGGATATATGTCTCCAGCAGTTCATCGGACATCCTGAAGCTGCTGCCAGGATAAAGGCTCTTCTTTGAGAGAAAGAAGCAGTACTTGCAGCCTAAATTGCATGCTGCTCCCGTGGGCTTGGCCAGCAGATGAAAGCCGGGCAATGAGTCTGTCTTTCCCATTGATGGTGGAAATTTCCTCAAAGCAAATCAATCTTCCCCCAATTAGGTTTTCAGCTCCACTAGATGCTCTGCCGTTCTGGTCATCTGGGAGTAGGACTGGCGCTGCAATACGCTCTCTAATCGGGCAAAACCAAGCAACCCTGCTCAAGTTCGAAATGAGGATTCCAGGCAATCTCCCAGGGATGCCCATCTGGATCGGCAAAATATCCTGAATAGCCACCCCATTCGGGTGCCTGGGCTGGCTTAAGGATGCTACCTCCGGATTGAATAGCTTGAGATAAAACCAAATCCACCTCTTCACGGGTTGCTACATTATGGGCAAGGGTGATTCCGCCAAATCCTCCAGGATCCCTAACATTGGCATCTAAGGCCAGCAATTCTCTGGGAAATAAAGCCAATGCAGTGCCTGTGCTCAATTTGAATATCGCAAAATCTCCTGCGCTAACGCTGGACATTGGCCATCCAAGACCATCTCGATAGAATCGAATGGCTTTATCCAGATCTCGAACCCCTAGCGTGACGATGTTCAATCGTGCTTCCATATTTAACTCCTCTGAATTAGAGGGTTTAATGCTGCCAGAGGCATTAAAGGCTCCTCTCCGAACCTAACCTTGATCAGAATCATCAAACACGATCTTCTTCTGGGTCTGGAATGATCCCGAATAGGACTGTTTGCTTCTATTCATATAGATCGACCACCCACGTCTGTTCTCAAGGTCCCACTTTCCGTCAAAGGCGAGCGCTGTGTCGTAGATCATAGAATTATTGAAGCGGTCAAAAGACCTGATCGCATTGGTCTCACTCCGGTCCACATGGCTCAGATTGAACCTCTCCCGGACAGTTGCGCCGGTGCCGTTCTCGAATAAGGGCAGGCTCATGCTTTTCCTATTCTTGAGCTGTCCGCCAGCGAAGACCAGATCGTCCTTCTGGGTGAATTCCACCTCCTGGCGAATCTTGCTCATGTTGCGCAGAGATTCGAGGCTGATCGATCCAGAGCCTTTCATCCAGCCGCTGGAATCCACTCCAGTATCGTGAAATGATCCCTTGATGGAAACCTCGCCCGAACCCCTCACCGTTGATGATTCTTCAAAACGAAACTCCATATCCGCAACAGTGCTCTTACATATGGGATTATTATGGCCAAGGTCGGGAGTTGAATTGTGAAGATTGGCGCCAAGATCTTCTATTTCGGTTGCTGCTGCTTCTCCAGTATCGCAGAAAAAGCCTGCCGCAAGAGCCGTTGCCGCCACACTCACGATGAGCATTAGACAGAATGAATTCCCGATCACTGGAATCATAATTGAAAGATTAGATAATTAATCTTTTGATACCTTCAGATCTGTTCGTGACCTGGGTTCCGACCCTGTATGCTGTAACCTTATTCGGTCAGCTCGAAGTATACTCGTCGGTTGGCCTTTCCCTTGTTCTCTGCCTTTACCAGCTTAATTCCCTTTATCTCACCAGTTCTGCCGACATGAGTCCCTCCGCATGCCTGCCGGTCCACGCCCTCGATCTCAACCACCCTTATCTCCTCTCTATCCGGGACATCCATGGCAAGACGCACCAGATCCGGTATAGCCATGGCCTCAGCTCTTGGCAGCAGGCTTATCCTTACAGCATGATCCTCGGAGATCAACTGGTTGGCCTGGTCAACATATTCGGCTATCTTCGATTTGTCAAAGGCTTCCAGGCTGAAGTCCACCCTCGACCGGGCAATATCTATCTGGTTTCCAGTTATCCTGGCGCCAGTTTTATCGAATATTACCGAGCTGAGAATATGGCAGGCGGTATGGCTGCGCATAAATCTGTAACGTCGATCCCAATCTATTCTTCCCGATACCCTATCTCCCGGAGCAAGGCCGGTCCTGTCCATGATGTGGATTGGTCCTGACGGCTCAACTCTCAAGACGCAAAACTCATCCTCATCTCGAAATAATGACCCCAAATCCGATGGCTGTCCACCTGATTGAGGATAGAATGCAGTCTCTTCAAGGATGACGCCATCCCCCTTTACATCAGCAACAGTCGTATCAAAAGATCGTATGTAACTATCTTCGATATAGATTGACTTCATCGCCACAATGTTAACCCATTATTTTATCAGCTTATCGGCGGGGTGATTCACCCGATCCACCTCCAGGTCAAAATAGTCGTTGGTGATCATGGCGGTGCCGGAGATGAAAAAGCCGGCAAGAAAGCCAAGAATTCCAATAGAGGCTTCTGGCACTGATCCGGATGCTATCACCTCGCCAGCCACAACGCATACCCCAGCAGCACTTGGCAGCTCGGGCTTCACCAGATCGTGCACTGCTTTTGCCTTTGCTGCAATTCCAGTGCCAGGAGAATTATCACTCATGGAAAAGGGGTTTAGTGCTCAGCTCTCGCTCCACTTCCCATTCTTCCTCAGCCAATGGTCTATATCCGTGGCAGCGATCTTGCCCGCTCCCATGGCACTGATCACCGTCGCTCCACCGGTGGTGATGTCTCCTCCTGCCCAGACCCCTTCCATGGTGGTCCTTCCACGTTCGTCCACCACTAAAGTTCCCCACTTTGTCGTCTTGAGCTCAGGCGTGCTGGAGGTGATGAGGGGATTGGGCACCGTTCCCACGGCGATGACCACTGTATCCACGTTCACTATATGCTCTGAGCCCTTCTTCACCCTGGGGCTTCTCCTGCCGGAGGCATCTGGTTCGCCCAGCTCCATTTCCACCACCTCCATGGCGTTGACCATGCCCCGGTGGTCGCCCAAAAACCGGGTGGGGTTGGTGAGGAAGTCGAAGATCACTCCCTCTTCCATGGCGTTTTCCACCTCCTCCAGGCGAGCAGGCATCTCCTCCCGAGAGCGGCGGTAGATTATGTGCACCTCATCTGCTCCCAGACGCAATGCCGACCGGGCGGCGTCCATCGCCACATTTCCTCCACCCACCACGGCCACCTTCTTGCCCTTTTTAATGGGAGTGTCATAATCGGGGAACTTGTAGGCCTTCATCAGGTTGACCCGGGTGAGGTACTCGTTGGCAGAGTAGATGCCGCTCAGGTTCTCGCCAGGGACATTGAGAAATCGTGGTGCTCCGGCGCCGATTCCCAGGAATAAGGCATCGTAGCCACCCTTGAGAAGCTCATCTATCTGGACCTGTTTACCCACCACAGAGTCCAGCTCCAGCTCAGCGCCGAGGGACTTGACATACTCGATCTCCGAGCGGACGATCCCCTTGGGCAGGCGGAACTCGGGAATTCCGTAGACCAAGACCCCTCCGCCCTCGTGCAGGGCCTCGAAGATGGTGACCTTGTGGCCCATTCTGGCCAGGTCTGCAGCGCAGGTGAGCCCTGCGGGACCGGAGCCCACAACAGCAGCGCTCTTGCCTGAGGGAGGCAGCAGCTCGCAGGGCGGGCACTTTTTCGTCACCCGCTCCCAGTCGGCCACAAAGCGCTCCAGGCGACCTATGGCTATGGGCGCGCCCTTCTTTCCAAGAACGCAACGGCTCTCGCACTGCACCTCCTGGGGACAGACCCGGCCGCAGATCCCGGGTAGGCTGTTTTTTCCTTTTAGCGATAATGCCGCTCCGGGCATATCACCATCCCGCAGGGCGAGGATGAATTCGGGGATGTTCACTCCCACGGGGCAGCCTTCAACGCATTTGGGCTTCTTGCACTGGATGCACCTGTTGGCCTCTAGAGCCGCTTGCTCTGGAGTGTAGCCCAGGGCAACCTCCTCGAAATTGCTCCTCCTCTTCTCTGGAGATTGCTTGGGCATCTCCACCCGGTTTAACTTCAACTTTTCTGCCATTTCTTCCACACCGCGCCTCAGAGGCTATGATCTCTTAGCGCTGAGCATCGCCCTGCTATATAAAAAAGATTTTCCTTTCAGAGCAACCTACTAATACGATCAATCCGCATCATCTTCTGGTGCGGTCGGGAACATGTCGGAGTTCAAGCTTGCCAACGATGGGCGAGAGGTTGTGGTCTTGAAGGGATCGACAATTCCAGAAGCGGCCCAAAAAGCTGGCTTTTATGCGCTAGCGCTCTATGCCGCTGCGCCAAAAAGTCCCCGGCGGGAGTGGTCTATTCGCTGAATAAAGTTCGAGGAGGCTAGATGTACGAGATAGTAACCAAGGAGACAGTGGCTCCCAATATCATTCATATGAAGTTCAAGGCGCCCAAGATCGCCAGCAGCGCAAAGCCCGGTCAGTTTGTGATCATCAGGGTGGACGAGAAAGGGGAGAGGATTCCCATGGGCCTTGCCGGCTGGGACGAAAAAGAGGGAACAGTAGATATCGTCTTCTATGTCCTGGGAACCAGCACTGCAAAGCTATCCACCATGTGTGAAGGCGATTCTCTGGCCAACATCGCCGGCCCCCTGGGCAAGCCCTCGGAGATCGAGAACTTCGGCCGGGTGATATGCGCCTGCGGCTGCTTCGGCGTGGGGCCCTCGCTACCACTGGTCAAGGCCCTCAAGGAGAAAGGCAACTATGTCATCACCGTGGTGGAGGGCCGGGGCCCGGATTTCGTCTTCTGGACGGACAGGCTGGGAGAATTCAGCGACGAGGTTCATGTGGTGACAGGCTGCGGCAAGACCGCCTGGGCCAATGACTTCATCGAGCAGGAGCTGCAATCCGGAAAAAAGATCAACAGGATCTTCGCCCACGGCTGTCCCTTTATGATGAAGGTCTCCTCGGATGCCTCTCGGGCTGCGGGAGTGGATACGACTGTGAGCCTGACTCCGATCATGGTGGACGGAACGGGGATGTGCGGAGCCTGCCGGGTGGAGGTGGGAGGAGAAACCAAGTTCGCCTGCGTGGATGGGCCGGAATTCGAGGGGCACGATATTAACTGGGATGGGCTGGTACTGAGGCTGCGCCAGTTGATACCGGAGGAGGATAAGTCCTTCAACATTTGGGAGAGGGACAACTGGCATAAATTGATGGACTGCCGGCATAAGAAGAGCTTCAACCCTGCAAAGAGAATGAGCGTCGAGGAGATAGAGCATACCGAGGCCAACTGCAAGCTAGCGGGGGTTTAATGCAACGGGAGTGCGGAGGGTCACGAATTCCCCATCCTTTAGGTTGGGGATGAAGTGAACCCTCGCCCGGATTTCATGTTTTCCTGAGACTGATTAGCTGGCGATAATGCAACCGAACGCTGATACGAGATTATTCTGAATGCGGCAATCAATATACTCAGATTGGGACTACAATCTGTCGGAATCAAAACCGTTGAAGCCTGCCCCTTTTAAGGGGTGGGAGTAGTCACCCACTGCAAACCGCAAGCCTTTTACGTCATATCCCGGCAAGGAGTTTCCACAATTGCGAGCGATTCACTGAGCAGTTCGTCCGGGAGCAGCATAGATCAAGGAATGAAGTATCTGCAGCTCCTGGCCGGGACTGCACTCGCCCGTCTGGGAGGGAGAGACAATAGCATTCAAAGTTCCCGCTGATATCGCTAAGGCAGCAATAGCTGCCGGATGCACGAAATGCAATATGACCTGGCAGAAGCTGCTGGTTTTAGGCTTTTTGGCCGGGGCCTATATCGCCTTTGGAGCCCTTTTGAGCGAGATTGTGGCCGGAGGCCTCTCCAACGGCACCATAACCGGCCCAGACGGCGAGATCTGGAAGATCGCTATGCCAGGGGGCCTGGTCAAGTTCGCCGCCGGAGCGGTCTTCCCCGTGGGCCTGATGCTGGTCGTCATCGCCGGATCGGAGCTCTTTACCGGCAACTGCATGTTCGCCCCCATCAGCGTCCTGAACGGAGAGGCAAGCCTGGGAGGCCTGGTCAAGAACTGGTCGCTCGTCTACGTAGGCAACCTGGTGGGATCGGTCTTCGTCGCCTACTTCCTTGCTTACCAGTGCGGACTGTTCGATAACCTCCCCTGGGCGGGCTGGGCGGCAACCGTGGCCAACACCAAGTGCGGCCTGGACTTCAGCACCGCCTTCCTGCGAGGGATAGGCTGCAACTGGCTGGTTTGCCTCGCCGTCTGGCTGGCCATCAGCTCAGAGGACGTGATAAGCAAGATCTTCTCCTGCTGGTTCCCCATCATGGCCTTCGTTACCATTGGCTTTGAGCATAGCGTGGCCAATATGTTCTTCATTCCTCTTGGCATCTTCGCCGCCAACGATCCGGCCATCGCCGCTAATTTGGCGACCGCTGGAGTGGCTACGACCAACCTCGCCGGTGGAATGGGATGGTACAACTTCTTTATCACCAATCTTATTCCAGTAACGCTGGGCAATATCGTGGGAGCAGCCTTCTTCGTGGCGGCGCTCTACTGGTATGTCTATCTCAAGGGGCCAGTCTGCAAGGCAATCCCTGAGAAGGGAGCAAAGAAGTAACAATGCCCGGCAGTTCTATTGGCTGCAAATAGAGCATGAATCAAAATAACGGAGAGAGGAATGGAGCCCTGGCTATAATCGGCTGCTGCATCGCTATTTTCTGGCCGGGCGCCCTCACCTTCGGCTTTCCCGGAGTGATGGCCTCCCTATGGCAGGAGATGTTTCATGTTGGCAGCGGGGCCACTGGGGCTACCATCTTCTTCATGCTCTCTGCCGTGGGCATCTTCATGTTTCTGGCGGGCCGCTGGCAGGAGAGATATGGCATCAGGAGGATGATAATTCTGGGAATCCTCCTCACCACCATCGGCTGCATCCTCGCCGCTTTTGCAAATTCGATTGCCATGGTCTATGCCTGGGCTTTTATCAACGGTGCAGCCTCATGCTTTGTCTACATCCCCGCCCTCACTCTGGTGCAGCAGTGGTACCCTCAGAGGAAGGGGCTGGTCTCGGGAACGGTGAGCATGGTATTTGGTCTGGCCGCTGCCATCATGTCACCAGTATTCGGCCTGATGCTGAATGCATTCGGCTACAGGAACATGAGCCTGGTCCTGGCAGTCCTTGCTCTGACTGCAGGCCTGCTGGGCGCATATTTCGCCCTTGAGCGGGATGATGAGACAATAAAAAGGAAAAACGAAATTAGGGACGCCTTGAA
>NZ_DAKC01000068.1:0-9008 GCF_002496465.1 Methanosaeta sp. UBA356
ATCTGATATCCCCCGGATCATCATGAATCTTGTGGGAATTCCCTGGCTTCCGGCCCTGCTCTATGGCCGCGGCCGCTCCAGCTCCTTCCATCTCCACCGCAATTATCCTGGGCGCACTGCAGCATTCATGGCCAGGGAAAGCCCCCTCGCAGAAACCCAACAAATCATTTTATATATTTAGAAACACTAATAGAAAAATATGGCTCGGAATGAGCGACATGTGGTAAAGAATTCCCGAAACGGATGGGATATCAAGAAGCCCCATGCATGGAGGCCTTGTGGTCACGCTCAGACCAAGGCCGAGGCGATCAGGCTGGCACGAGAGATATGCAGGAAAGAGAAGGCTGAGTGCATCATCCATAGTGAAGATGGAAAATTCGAGGTCTACGATAGCTATGGAAGGTGCCTGGACGCGTCAAGGTATATGAAGACAAGTCCATTTAAGGGATTTGTTAACTGGATGAGCAAGCTCTTTCAGTCAATAATGCACTCATCAAGGTTTCGGCAATAGCTTTCAGCAGTTTTTTGCCTTCCAGCATCCAGCTCGTGAAGCGTGGCATAGCCAGTGCCATCTTTACTACTGCATCTCTTTGCTTTCAGTCTCGCCAGTTGCCCTCTGAAGTGCTGCTTTGCCTGCTTTTTCATAGGCCTTGGGGAGCAATGCTGCCAAATTGACGCCTGCTATGTAAAAGGGGCTCGGCCCCAGTCTCTCCAAAACTGCCCCCTTTACATCAGGGGCTCTTGGATTGATCTCCAGCAGATCAAGCTCGCCACCTCCCCGCCAGTAGCAATCCAAACACTCCTCCAAGGGCTTGAATTGCTCCCTTGCGTCCTGGCTTGATCTCGAAATCCCATCTGCCTCCTCAACAGCCTCAGCGGAACGCATCTTGCGCATCGCTTCCATGATCTGCTCTTTGCTCCGCCCTCGAAGCTTGAAGATCAGGAAAGGATCGCAGTCAAACTGCTCTGCCAGAAGATAGTAGACCGCGGCTATATGCTTGCAGGGATTAGACCAGTCCGGGCAGGAGCAATCTGTCTTCAAGTCCCTGCCCTTGCTGGGAAAGAGGGATAGACCTGACTCGGAGAAGGCCTCTTCGATGTTCTGCGGCATCTCCCCGCCCAGCAGCCGGGCTGCAAATACTGCTTTTGAGGCCATAGTCGAGGCAGCCTTATCCCACTCAGCATCCGACAGTGGCTTCAGCTTTATCACCACATCATAAGGCTCCGATCCGGTTCCCTGCACCCTGGCCCTCACTATGCCGGGATTGACATCTATGGATATAACCTGCCCTTTTCGAGCATAGCTTTTTCCTCGAGTGAGCCTGGCTCCCAGATTGAAGGATTCAAGGGTCTTGACCCAGCGCTTGGACCACCATGTTTCTCCTATGCATCCTCGTTTGCTCTTGGCTTTTAGCCCGTTCTCGACCTTCTTGGGCTTGGCTGGTTCATAGTAGCTCCAGTAGGGGCTCATTTTCTATCGCTCCGATCGCTGCTATCGCTCCCATTGCTCACTGCCTCCTGCCTCAGAACAAGCAGCTCTCTCAAGCTATCATCAGACAGCTCCGTCAGCCAGGCTTCACCTGTCCCTATCACCGATTCTGCCAGCGCTTTCTTCTGTTCTATCATCTGGTCTATTCTCTCCTCAAGCGTTCCAGCACAGACGAACTTATGCACAAAGACGTTCTTCTTCTGGCCGATGCGGAAGGCGCGGTCAGTAGCCTGATTCTCCACCGCAGGATTCCACCAGCGATCGAAGTGGAATACGTGGTTGGCAGCAGTCAGATTGAGGCCGAAGCCTCCGGCCTTTAATGATAGTATGAATATTGGAGAGCTTCCCTGCTGGAACCTTTGGATCATCTCCTCTCTCTGCTTCCGGCTGGTCTTGCCGTGCAGGAAGAGGACTTCAACCCCGAGCTTTTCCTGCAGCTGATGTCTGAGCATCGCCCCCATGCCGGCGAACTGAGTGAATATCAAGGCCCTGTCACCAACAGAAATGGCCTCGTCGAGCATCTCCTCCAGACGGGACAGCTTTCCGGAGCGGCCCTCCAGCGGGCTTCCGTCCTGCAGGAAGAGCGCCGGGTGGTTGCAGATCTGCTTGAGCTTGGTCAGTGCAGCCAGAATCTGACCTCTGCGCTTCATGCCTTCAGAAGACTCGATCCTGGATAACATATCCTCCACCACCGCAGCATAAAGGCTCGCCTGCTCCGGCGTCAAATTATAGCCCACCTTCATCTCCGTCTTTTCTGGGAGGTCCTTTATCACTGTGGTGTCGGTTTTTAGCCGGCGCAGGACAAAGGGCTGGATGAGAGATCGCAGGGCCTCGGAATGAGCTCTATTATTGTATCTTTCTATGGGCAGCACGAAATCCCTGCGGAAGGATTCGAATGAGCCCAGATAGCCGGGATTGAGGAAATCCATGATCGACCATAGCTCAGAGAGCCTGTTCTCCACGGGCGTTCCTGTCAGAGCGATCTTTTGGGTGGCTTTCAGGCGCTTTATGGACTGGGTCTGCCGGGCAGACTGGTTCTTGATGCTCTGCGCCTCGTCCAAGACTATGTGACCCCAGGATACGGCATTAAGCTCTTCTTCATCCCTCTGGGCAAGAGAGTAGGTGGTGATAACCACATCTGCCTTTTCCGCCGCCTTCTCGAAGTCCTGGCCGGAGAGACGGCCCAGGCCGTGATGCATGAGGACCTTCAGCCCGGGGGCAAAGCGCTCGATCTCCCGCTCCCAGTTGCCGGCAACAGACATAGGACAGATGAGAAGAGTGGGGCCGGGGCCCTTCATAGTCTCTCTCTCATGCAGAAGAAATGCAATCAACTCTATCGTTTTTCCCAGACCCATATCATCCGCCAGACAGGCTCCCAGGCCGAGCCGGTTCAGGTACATGAGCCAGGATACGCCCCGTAGCTGATAGGGCCGCAGAGTGCCCTGGAAATCTAGGGGGGAAGAGAGTTGCTCCATATGGCCGCTGGGGTCAGAAAGAGCGGAAAGCATCTCTTTGATCTTGCCCTCGGCCTCAAAGCCATGCACGGGAAGGGTGGTTTTCGCTTCAGGCAAAGGATGGCCGGCTGGATTCAAGCCCAGATGCAGAGCCTCAGCCAGGGTCATCTCGTGGTTCCTGTTCTTATGGAAAAAATCAATGGCCGCCTCGATATCCTGAGGCCTCAGCTCCATCCACTCTCCCCTTATTTGAATAAGAGGGATCTTGAGGTGAGAGAGCTGTGCGAACTCCTCTCGAGAGATAACATAGTCGCCTAAAGATAGCTGCCAGTCGTATTCCACAACCGAGTTCAGGCCGAAGAAAGCAGAACCAGCATTGCCCTCTTTTCTGGGTGCGTCCCTCAGCTGCAGCTTCACACCCAGGCGTGTGCCGGGTCGCTGCCACCAGGCGGGCAGCATTACTCCGAAGCCATTCTGCTCTAAAAGAGGAGCCGATTGGCGCAGGAATGAATAAGCTTCTGTGGTTTCCATCTCCAGTTCTGCAGGCCTGGCAGTCTCCAGGCTCTTTTCCAGCTGGGGAAAGAGTCGCGCTGCTCTGCCCAGGTCAGCGAGAAGCTGCTCTTGCGGATTCTTTATGCTCTTTTTCAAGAGGGTGAGAGCATCCGACTTTGTCCTCCATACCTCTCCCGCCGGGACCATCAGGCTGCGGTCGTCTTTTGCCTGGAGGAAGAAGCTCAATCTCCAGGTCTCCTCTTCCGCCGGGGCTTGCAGCCGGAAGCAGGTGCGAAATGGTACAGACACCGCTTTTGGCTCGAGTTCACTGATCCAGGAGTTCATCTTCTTGGCGAAGGCGGCGACCTCCTCAGTCGAGGCTTCAAGCGTTGGGTCCTTTGAGGTAAGAGACAGCAAGAACTGCTGGGGCAGAGGAATCACTCGCGGTCTGCGCCCTCTCTTGGGTGGGAGGAGTGTAAGCTGTTCCAGGCTGCCGCGCACCAGAGAGTCAGCCATTCCATCCACGAAGCTTCTCGCCAGATCTTTTGGAGAGGATTTATCTGTGGGGAACAATCTGAGAGCCTGGCAGCTTGGTGGCATGGCTTTTGAGAAGCGATCAAGCCGTTCCAGATCGGTCTCATCCATCACCGCCTTCCATAGAGAGTATCTTTCTCTGACCGCAGGCACAAACTGCTCTTTTGCCACCAGCTCCAGGGAATAGAGGGCGAGCCTGGACCAAAACCGCATTGAATCAGCATAAACAACTCCCTTGAGCGGATGTATGGGAAGATCCAGAAGAAATTTGGCTGCCAGGTCAGGCGCAAGGGCTAGAACATCAACAGCGCATTCGATCAGCCCAGCAGGCTTTTGTGAGATATAATCCTCTCTCAATAGCCAGGGCGAGGGAAGAGGTCCATTTTTGCCGGAAGGAATCCTGAGAATCAGTGCTCGAGTCTTGGCGCCATTCAGATGAAATGCCCTGGAAATTTGCGTTTTCAGCTCCTTTCCCGGCAAGGAGAATGGATGAGCTGGAATCCCTTCGCTGCTAACTGAATAGCCCTGATTGACCAGAGGTAGAGCTGAGGATTCAGCCCAGATATAAAATGCCTCGGTATCCCAGAGAGAGTGCAAGACGTACATGCTTTAAG
Organism: Methanosaeta sp. UBA356; assembly: GCF_002496465.1. Taxonomy (NCBI): domain Archaea; kingdom Methanobacteriati; phylum Methanobacteriota; class Methanomicrobia; order Methanotrichales; family Methanotrichaceae; genus Methanothrix; species Methanosaeta sp. UBA356. Next base: position 4,584 of record NZ_DAKC01000068.1, read on the forward strand.
TCCTTTGGCTCAATCGGGCTTAGGTTATATTGTTATTTAAAAGCTTAGCCAGCGCAGCACGGCGACTATCAAGACTGCCACGGCAGCAATGACGATTATCGGCCTGATGCCTATAAGCTCCGGTATTGTGCCCTCTGGAAGGGGGCCCCATTTCAGCACCGACCGGTTCAGGACAGGATAGAGGCGGGCGAACATCCCCGCTCCAATAATGATGCCAACCATCCCCACCAGGGCATCAATCGCTCCTGACCCAAATGCAGCAGCAGCGGTTCCTGGACAGTAGCCCAGAATAGCAAACCCCGCCCCGAATATCAGCCCGCCTATAACGGTAGATCCGATCGATCCGGGTTTGATGTGCAGACGGACAAGCCCCGCAGACCTCATGATATGGATCCCTATCATCCCCACCAGAATGGCTGTGAGCATAACCCTGACCACTGTGAAGTCGGTGAGCTGGAGCTGGCCAACTATCACCCCATAGTCGGTCAGCCCTCCCTTTTGGAGGAGGAATCCGAAGATAACGCCGAATAAGAAACCGAGGGCGACCTGTGCCCTTCCATTTGACCTGATCGTCTCAAAAGGCATCTTTATCACCCCTCATTTGATCCCCAATCCAAAGATCAGTGCGGCGACTGCAATCCCTGAGACAAAAAAGCATACCACCGCAATCCAGCTTACCAGCGATAGCTGAAGAGTGCCGGATATGCCATGACCGGAGGTGCAGCCATCAGCCCAACGGGCCCCCAGGCCGATCAGAATCCCCCCGATCAGAGCTATGGCGAACCGGAATAGCGCATCAGCTCCGAAGGCCTCAGCGAATATCGGGGGCACAATCAGAACCGCAAGACGGCCAGAGAGGAATGATGACAGAAGCGATCCAATTATCATGCCGAAGACGATCATCCACTGCCAATCAATTTTGGGCTTGATCTTCTGGTAGTAGGACATCTGGTCCGCATTTTCCCGGTTAATCGCCGATTCGATCATACCGGCAGACTTGGCAAACGCCGTCGAGGCACCCAGGGGGCGATCGGAGAGAAGGAAGGCGATCCAGGAGAGGACCCCTATCCCCGCTCCCACAACATACGGCGACCATGAATCCATCGTTATCCAATCGATCATAAGAGATCAGTCGTTAAGGGCGCAGATACCCAGCTTCTGGTACGCGGTGAATCCGCCCGCCATATTAAAGACGTTATTAAATCCGTTCATCTTCAGGATGGATGCCGCAATGCTCGCCCTCTGTCCTCCTCTGCACATCACAATGTACTTCCTATCCCTGGATAGCTCTTTATGTCTGGTTCTGAGGTCGTGCCAGGGGATCTGAATCGATCCGATGACGCAATCGTCAGTCTTCTCCTCCGCTGACCGGACATCGATGATAACCGCCTTTTCCGATGCAACCAGATCATTTGCCATATTGGGGGTTATTATTGGAACAGTATCTACTGGCATAGCGTTCACTCCCCAGGCCAGCATGCCCCTTTCGAGGAACGCTTCCACGCTATCCAGACCTACCCGGCGCAGCTGCATAGCAGCCTCGTCCACCTGTTCATTCCCTTCAACCACCAGGAAGATGTCCTTTTTCGGGGGTATGACCCAGCCTGCCTGGGTGGCGAAGCTGCCGGCAAGATCGATATGCCAGGATCCAGGTATATGCAGGCCGGAGAATGCCGGATAGCTTCGTACGTCCAAGATCGCCGCCTTTTCGGATTTTATGCTATTGGAAAAGGCCTTCGGATCCAAAGGTTTAGGAGTTTTGAGGCTCCTCATGAGATTGGGCCCCACCCTGTTGATCTCTGAGCAGCGAGCGAAATGGTCCGGGGCAGCTGGCATATCCGAGGTGAGGGAATGTATGAACTCCTGGCGATCGGATATCTGCAGGGCATAGTTGTATTTTCTTTCAAAGCCAATGGTGCTGCTCCTCTTTGCGCTTATCGCCCGTCCGCAGAGCGATCCCATGCTATGAGCAGGATAGACCTCGCAGTGGTCCGGAAGCTTAAGGATCTTCTCGTGCAGGCTATCATAGAGGGATGATGCAAGCTCCTCTGCTCTGCCCGGAAAGAGGTCCGGCCTGCCAACGTCTCCTACAAAGAGAGTGTCACCGCAAAAGAGGGATACAGGGTCATCTGCCCTGCTGGTGTCAGCAGCTATGTAGGAGATGTGCTCTGGGGTGTGGCCTGGGGTCTCGATCACCGAGAATATGATATCCTCCAGCTTTATCCTGTCCCCTTCTTTTAGGGGTTCATGGGGAAAAGCGCAGTTCGCAGATGCTGGAGCATAAATCCTGGCTCCAGTCGCTTCTTCCAGATCGAGGTGGCCGGAGATGAAATCAGCATGCAGGTGCGTCTCCAGGATATGAGTTATCTTAAGACCCATCTTCTTGGCAGAATCCAGATAGGGACGGATGTTTCGTTCTGGGTCGATGACTGCACAGATGTTATTCCCGGCTACCATGTAGGAGCTATGGGCGATGCCGGGGACGAAAAATTGATGGATGATCATCATTCTCACCTCTTATCAGATTAACAAATAGATGAATGTTGTTTCAATGCATATGAAAAGAACGGTCATAACGCCTCCCGCCTTGAGGTAATCCCTGATGGTATATCCACCGGGATCCATCAGCAGAGCGTTCACCTGATGGGTGGGAAGGATAAAGGAGTTCTGAGATGAGACTGCCACCAGCAGAGCCAGAGCCCTGGGATCCGCCCCTATGCCTGCGCTCAAAAGTAGCACCAGAGGAACTAAGAGGACTGTTGCCGCCACATTGGATATGATCAAAGAGAGAGCGGTTGTGAGGATGGCTAGGGAGAGCATGACTGCAATTGGGTGGGCGCCAGCCAGAAGATCGACAAAAGAGCTGGCGATGAGCCTGGAAGCTCCAGTGTTCTCCATCGCTATTCCGAAGGGAATCAGGCCGCCTATGAGAATTACGCTCTTCCAGTCTATGGCGTGATAAGCCTCGTCCGGAGTGAGAATCTCCGCCAGAATCATGGCCACAGCTCCAGTGAGAAGAGCGATGGAGATCGGCATTCCTGTAAAGGTAAGGGCCAGGGAAGCAATGAATATCATGACGGCCAAAGGCCCCTTCTTATAGCGAATCTCCTCTCCTTCGGGATGAGTGAGCAGCAGAAGATCCTGGTGGCTGGCAAGAAGCCTCAGGGTGTCCCATGATCCAAAGGCGATGATGGTATCGCCGGCTGCAAGAGGGGTATCGTAGAAATCCGATCTTGACTCCCTCATTTTGCTATAATGAACGATCGGTTCTATGGAGAACTTCTGGCGAAATCCGATCTCCCGCAGGGTTTTGTCTATGATCGAGGCCTTTGGCCGGACGATCAGCTCAGCCAGGCCAAATCCTCCGCTATCCAGGATGGACTTCAATCTGCTCCGGTTTTCAGTGGGCACACAGCCGGAAGCCGAAATAAAATCATTAAAATCCTCTTTGGATCCGAGGAAGGCCAGCTCCTGGCCGGACTCCAGGCGAGCATATCGGGAAGGGGCTACAGTCACCTCAGTATTCTTCCGGATGGCAAGCAGATTGAGGTCATATTTGATCTTGAATGATGCCTCTTCCCTTGTCTTTCCAGAGAGATTGGATGATCGGGGGAGAATGCAAGTCTTGATAGCGTAGTCGATGCCCCAGATCTCAGCCACTGTAAGCTGGCATTTCTTTTCCTTTTTATTCGGGAAGATGCGAGATCCAGCCAGGGCGAAGAGGGCGACCCCGGCTATGAGCAGAGGCAGTCCTACCGGAGTTACGGCAAACATGGAGAAGGGCTCCATCCCGTTCTGGCGCAAGAGATCATTGAGGACGATAAGAGGTCCAGAGCCGATCATTGTTACTGTGCCACCCAGGATGGCGGCAAAGCCCATGGGCATCATCAGGTGGGAAGTGGGGATTGAGGTCTGCTGACCTATCCTTCTTATCGCCGGCAGGAATAGGGCGGCTGCTCCGATATTTTGCATCACTGAGGAGAGCAAGCCCACGGTCATGGATACAGTAGAGATGATCCTTTTCTCATTCATCCCAGCATATTTGATAATAGTGCTGGCCAGGCGGGATGTTACCCCGGTTCTCTCGATTCCGTATCCCAGGATCATCACCGATGCCATTGCCACCACGGCATTTGAGGCGAAGCCTGATATCGCTTCCAATGGGCTGATAAGGCTCAGCCAGGCTAAAGCGAGGCAGGCCACTATGGCGACAAGATCGAGCCGTATACGGTTGCTTATAAAGAGGACGAGCATGGCTGCGATCACCATGCTGAGGAGAAGGATGCTATTATCCATAGGGAAGAGGATATTTGCAGCCAAAGAGGATAAAAAGGTTCTCTCCTTGTTGGCGGGATGATTGCGTGAAATGCTAGACAAAAAAATGAAAAATAAACAAAAAAATGAAAAATCAAACTGCGCGCGGCC
>NZ_DAKC01000142.1:0-6076 GCF_002496465.1 Methanosaeta sp. UBA356
CTTTAGGGCGGGGAGCAGTCACTCTGCTACCTCAACCATCGTCTCCCCGTTCTCTTTCATATAGATCCGGACATCCCTCCCCAAAACTCTCTTATGGAAGAGACGGGGCTCATTTCGCCGCAGTTGGACCAGTATGTCCATCGATGTCACATGCAGCTTAATACCCATTTCATCGGCAGCCGCGAAGATCATCCTGGGGATATCGAAGACATCCGTTCCCTCCTTTACGAATAAAGAGATCGGGGCGCGAATCATCATCCACTGCTGAACGGTCCTCTGCGCCCGGGCAATATTCTTGTGAGCCCTCTTCTCCAGAATGCTGATATTGGAGCGGGTGGTCCCCAGCCGATCGGCCACATCCTGCTGAGAGAGGCCCTGATGGCGCATCTGCAGCACCGCAAGCTGCCTTTTGGTCAGAAATGAATAGGAAGATCCTTCAGCTTCTGTATCTGACCTCTCCGAATCATCCATCTTTTCTGCACCTTCTTCGTGTTCAAAAATCATCCTATCATCTCAGAAACTAGAGGTATAAGAAGATATATTCATCCTTTTATCCTTTGACATAGCATCACTAGGATAATCGCAGTCCTCTGTCCAGCCATGCACCTCAGGAGGTAATCGACAGCTACAACCTTCTTGATATCCTGCAGAAGGGCAGCCCCCCCAGAGGCTTCTAGATCCCAAGACCCGCATTATTTAGCAATAATGGACACTTCGAGCCGATAAGGGTTATCTTTATCATTTATCGCCCACTAGCAGAGGCACTATGTCTCTGGATGAGGTTATGGTCACGAAGGCCATTGTTGAAGGCTATCTAGAGAGCTTTCTGGAGAATACAGAGGTAGAGGCAGCATTAGTGGGTGCTGGACCCGCCAATCTGGTAGCGGCCAAGCGTTTGGCCGAGGCGAATATCAAAACAGTGCTCTTTGAGAAAAGGCTCTCCGTCGGTGGCGGTCTATGGGGCGGCGGAATGATGTTTCCCAGGATCGTAGTACAGCAGGCGGCAATTCGCATACTTGAGGAGTATGGCATCCGATATCATGAGCACTGCAAGGGATACTATGTTGCAAATTCAATAGAGACCGTGGCCAAGCTGACGGCTAGGGCAATTGATGCAGGCGCACAGATCGTCAATTTGGTCACAGTTGAGGATGTAATGATTCGTGAGCAGGATCGGGTGGTTGGCCTGGTCATAAACTGGACTGCAGCAGAGATGGCTCAGATTCACGTTGATCCGCTCTGCATTCGAGCCAGGTATGTCATCGACGGCACAGGCCATGAGGCATCGGTCTGCCGGGTGGTGGCACGCAAAATTCCGGGAGCGATCATCGGCATAGATGGGGTAAAGGGCGAGAAGCCCATGTGGGCGGAAGTGGGTGAGAGAACCGTGGTGGAGATGACGCAGGAAGTCTACCCTGGCCTGGTTGTGGCAGGCATGGCTGCTGCTGCCGTCTGCGGCGGCCCGAGAATGGGGCCTATTTTCGGAGGCATGCTCCAATCAGGCGAAAAAGCGGCAGGAATCGTCATCGAGAATCTGAATAAATAATCTAAGATCCTCTCCCACAGGAAGTTCCACAATCTTGATTAAGCTGAATTGAGCTTCATCTGATGATGCTAAAGAATAGATCCATCCTCGTCACCGGAGGTGCAGGCTTCATAGGCAGCCACCTGGTGGAAAGGCTGCTTTTGGATAATGAGGTGACAGTGCTGGATAACTTCAGTTCAGGAAGAATCGAGTTCCTCGAGCCTTATCGGGATATTCCTGATTTTCATCTGCTAACAGGCGACCTCATGAATCCCAAAATTCTGGATAATGCAGTATCAGGAAAGGACTTCATCTTCCATCTGGCCGCCAATCCCGATGTGAAGCTGGGGTCAGAGGACACTCATGTTCATCTGGAGCAGAATGTGCTGGCAACCTACAATCTCCTGGAGGCTATGAGAAAAAATGACGTGCGCCAGATGGCATTCACCTCCACCTCCACCGTCTACGGCGAGGCGGCACAGGTCCCCACTCCAGAGGACTACGGCCCGCTTCTGCCCATCTCCCTCTATGGAGCCTCCAAGCTCTCCTGCGAGGCGCTGATCTCCTCTTACTGCCATACCTTCCAGATGCAGTCCTGGATCTACCGGTTTGCTAATATCGTGGGCGAGCGGGGGACACATGGGGTGCTGGTGGACTTCATCAGAAAGCTACGAGAGAATTCGGGGAAGCTGGAGATCCTGGGCTCAGGAAAGCAACGCAAGTCCTATCTGGAGGTGAAAGATTGCATCCGGGCCATGATTCATGCAGTCGAGCATTCCTCGGGCGAGGTCAATGTCTTCAACATAGGATCTGAGGACTCGGTGGATGTCACCGAGATTGCAGATATTGTGGTCGGGCAGATGGGCCTTGATAGGGTCGAGTATAACTACACCGGTGGGATCGATGGCCGGGGCTGGAGGGGGGACGTAAAACTGATGCTTCTCTCCATTGAGAAGATCAAAAGGCTGGGCTGGAGTCCAGAGCTGGGATCGGCCAGGGCCCTGGAAGTGGCGGTTAGGGCGCTTCTCAAGGATGATTGATGAAATTGATATAAACAAAGATAAAAAATTGCCAGCCCTTTTTTTCAGCTGGATTATTTCACATTGCTAACTGCCCACCTGGTCTCCTTCCACCAGTCGCCCTCCAGCAGAGTGGCATTGTAGCCCATGAGCCGCAGGCTGAAAAAGAGGCTGTAGGCCTCTGGCGTCCCGTAGACCACGGCGGTCCCGGACTCATCCAGCCGGCTGCCGAATAGATCCTCCAGGATGCTGGCATCTTTAATCCCTGAATCTTTATAGATCCTATCCAGGCTCAGGGGCATGGCCTCATTGGTGATTCTGTTCTTGCCGTACTCAGAAAAGTCCCGCGCATCCAGAATGCTGATATCGGATAGCCCAAGCAGGCCATCAAGACTCTCGGGAGTTACCAGGAGCCCTGGCACCACGTGGCTGGTGTAGTTGGTAGGCGTAATAGACGGTGCATTTGCGCTCAGATCCAATCCTGCATTCAGGGCGGCATCAATTCCTCCGTCAAGCAGGCTGATGTCCTCATGCCCCAGGTATGAGAGGGCCCAGAAGACAAAGGGTGCACCATGATCGCTGGAATCGCCATAGATGAGGAGCCGATCGCTTGCGATTATTCCCGCCTGGCCCAGAGCCTCCTGGGCCAGGATCGGATCCAGGACTCCATCCTTTTGCAGGTCCTTCCAGTAAAGGTTGCGAGCGCCTGGGATATGTCCCTCCTGGTACTTTTGAGCAGAGCGCACATCCAGAACAATTCGATCGTTTTCGATCAGATTCGCCCGGGTGAGGATCGAAGCTACAGGATAATCGGCAGACTTATCTTCAATGGTATTCGATTCGGCCTGGGCTTGTGAATTCGGCATGTTCTGCTCGACAGGAGGACTTGGGCTCAGCATGCTGTTCTCATAGGATTCCTTCTGGGCATACCAGCCATCCAGGTTCGTCCAGTCCGGGCAGTCGGGACAGAACTCCCCTGTCTCCGTGCCTGCCAGTGCAGTGCCAAATAGGATAATCAGAGAAGTGGCTGCCAGCAGGGATATGAAAAAAGCAGTTCCTGCAATCTCTCGCTGCTGCTTTTGACCAGATACACCCAAACCCATCCAAATCACTCAGAAGGTATGGATTTTTTCCACTATTTCAGGCTTGCTAATCCTTTGCCCACCCCTGCCTTTCGCCTTTGCTCCTCCTCCTCCCCCCTTCCATTGATCATCGCCAGATCATCCTCCCAAATCCTTAACAGAAACTATAAATACACAATATTGCTCATTGTAGCAGTGTAATATACTATAATGTACTAAAATGCGCATCAAACAAAAACGCTGAATAAGCCACGACTTAGGAGTTGCCGAGATTGAGAGGAACATCGATACGTATGGAGAGGATATTCAACCGCAGTACCGGAAACGCAGTCATAATACCCATGGATCACGGGGTTACCGTTGGACCCATCAAGGGAATCAAGAGCGTCAAGAACATCGCCGATGCCGTAGCTCGGGGGGGAGCGGATGCTGCTGTGGTTCACAAGGGCGCGGCCACCTTCGGCCATCGAGGCTACGGCCGGGATCTCGGCCTGATAATTCACCTTTCCGCTTCCACTGCTCTGGGACCTGATCCGAACAACAAGGTCCTGGTGGCGACGGTGGAGGAGGCTTTAAAGATCGGAGCGGATGCGGTTAGCATTCACGTCAATGTGGGTGCAGAGGACGAGAGCAGAATGCTCTCCACGCTGGGCGAGATCTCCCGCCATTGCCAGGAATGGGGCATGCCTCTCTTAGCGATGATGTACCCCCGGGGAAGAAAGATCAAGGACGAGTACTCTGCAGAGAGCATCGCCCATGCTGCCCGGGTGGGTGCGGAGCTGGGGGCGGATATCGTCAAGACCAACTACTCAGGAGATCCGGATAGCTTTGCCAGTGTGGTCGATAGCTGCCCGGTTCCAGTGGTGATCGCAGGCGGCCCCAAGGTGGAGACGGAACTGGACCTGCTCCGCATGGTGGAGGGGGCGATCGCCTCAGGAGCGCGGGGGGTTGCCATTGGGAGGAACGTCTTCCAGCACCAGGATCCCGAGCTGATCACCAGAAGGATCTGCGGGGTGGTGCACAAAGGGCTCAAGGCGGAAGAGGCGGCATCCTTAGAGAGATCTATAAAAGACTGACCTCCTGCGGAGGCCATTCAACTTAAAGCCGGAGGGGCCAGCAAATATAAAAAGATCTAAAAGCCTCCATTAGTTCGATGAAAGGGCCAGGGAATGTTTCGATCTCAAGGATAGCATCAGCGGTTATTCTCTTCTTATTCCTCCTGGCGGCTGTCTCTTTTTCATATTCCGTTTCTGCAGAGGACGAAGAGAACGGGCGTCCCGATCTGGATATCTCCTCGGTCTATGGCAGGCTGGATACAAATGGCCCTTCGACATTGTACGTCCTGCTGCATAACAATGCTACTGCACAAGCCACCGAGAGACAAGAATCCCAAGAGTTGGATCTTGATCCGGCAAAAGCCAGGGGAATTACAGCAGAGCTTGTTAGCGATGACGAGCGGGTGAGGGTTTTGTCCGGGCCCCAGATGGCCGGCTCCCTTGGTCCGGGTGAGAACACCACGGTGGAGTTCATGGCCCTGGCAGAGGGGGCAGAGGTGGGCATCTATCCCGCCAGGCTCAGGCTGAGCTACTCTCGCCTGGAGAGGGTTTCGATCTCCAGCGAGGACATAGCCCCTGACATCATATTTGTCTATGAGGATCTATCCGAACAGCTGCCTTTGCCGGTCAAGGTGGTCCTCGGGCCGAAGATAATGATACAGGAGATCGAAGGAGCGGCAAGGCCGGGGGAGGCAACTGAGCTTGAGGTTGTGGTGGCCAACGAGGGGGACGAGGCCGCCATTGACCTCCGGCTGGAGGCAAGAGCCAATTCGCCATTCCTCCGGGCAGGGGATGAATTGGTAAATGAATCGGATGAAAAACAAAACTATAAGGACCTCGAGGCGGGATCTGAGGCATCCTTTGAACTCATGGTTCTCACCGAGGGCAATACCACGTCCGGATACGCTCCCCTTCCCTGCAGTATCTCTTACCGGATTTCACCACCCGGGGAGGATATGGACCAGATAGGCAAGGGTAGCGAGAGGCGGGAGGATATTGCTCTCCTGGTGATGGTAGAAGAGGACTCTCATCTTGAGGCATGGATGCTCTTTTTTGCTGGCATTCTCATTATTCTCATCCTGGCGGCGGCATACATTTATTTCAAGAATTTCAAGCGAAATGGGTCAGGCAGGAGCGACTTTGGCAAAAAGAAAAGGCTCCTCGCTATTTTGCATGGGTGAAATTGAATCGGAAACTCTCTGTATCTTTTCGCCTCTGTGGTGAACCGCGATGCTCTGACCCAACCACAGAGGCGCAGAGGAACAAAAGGCCATATTCTCTGCCTTAACTCACCCACATAATTCAGCTAAGAGCCTGATCTTATTCCCCTTTTCTTTGCGGATCATCGGACTTGATATAGCGCATGCTAATTAGGGCAGCTAATGCTCCCAGGCC
>NZ_DAKC01000040.1:0-15844 GCF_002496465.1 Methanosaeta sp. UBA356
AAGAAGTTAATATCTCCTGCATTAACTTGCTATACTAAGCAGCAAGAATCCATAAAAAAATCATTACTCCCAGACATGTCGGAGACTGCAAAGCCAAAAAAAACTTTGAGATCGCTTAAATCATCAAGAAAATTAGATGAAAAAGCTGGCGAAAAGAATTCTAAAAATGATTAAATTAAAATAGTGGCCAGCGCAATAACTATTTTATTATGATGCATCATGCAAATCTCAGCAGGGATTGATCACTTGGGAATGCTCTAATTGCTCTGCTTCTGCGTTTCGCATGAGAAACACTTCACCAATACTGATTTAAGGGCATGTCAGCCGCATGCCCCTCGATCAATTTTCCTAATTTCATAGCCACTCCGTTTAAGGATGTCTATCATCTCCTGAGCTGTGAACTCTCTCTGAGTGGTCGATTGATCAAGCCTATTCGGTCTGGTTTTCCTTGCAGCCCCAGGTTCTTCGTACATTTCCTGATTCATCAAGAGATGGTAAAGTATGCATAGGATCTTTCTGGCCAGAGCCACTATTGCCACGTTGGCTCCTTTTCTAGCTCTAACCCGCAGGTAGAACTTCCTTAGCTTCGAGCCAATTTTTTTGGAAGCGGCATGAGCAACCTGGACCATGATCCACCGAAGATGCTTCGATCCATGTTTCGTGATGCATCCCGTATGTAGCTTGTCCGCAGATTGGTTAACGAAAGGAACTAGCCCGAAATAGGATGCCAGCTTTTCCGGTGAGCTAAAGTTCCTGTAATTCCCTATTTCTGCCAGAATAGTCGCCGCAGATGTGAACTCGATTCCGGGAATGGACATGGCGATTTTCAGGTCGTTTAATCTCGTGATGATTTTGCTCTTCAGATCCATATCTATCCTGTCAATCTTATCCTGGACATGACCCATGAGGTCTAAAGAGGACTCGATCAAGAAGATCTGGCTTGAATCAAGATTATTTTCAATGGACTCCTTGATCTTGTCGGCGTTCTTTTTAACCCGACCAGAAGGTATACCTTTGATGATCTCATCAATGGATTGATCATCAAGCAATCCCCTCAGAATGTGCATCCCTGACTTCCCGAAAATATCTGTGACCACGGAAGAAAGCTTGATATGTGACGAGGAGAGATCTCTGTGAATCCTGTTCTTAAGTTGAGTTCGTATCTTTACCAGACCTTCACGAGCTCTGGTCAGGCTTCTAAGAGCTCTATCCTCCTTGGGGAATATCCTGGAAGGAACAATTAGGTCTTTGAGGCATAGTTCGGCGAGCCAATCAGAATCAATCAAGTCCGTCTTCTTGCCGGGTATGTGTTTGATCATGTAGGGGTTGGCCACTACGACCTCGATACTGCCTTCCAGAACGGAGTATACTGGTATCCAGTATGTTCCAGTCGATTCCATGGCAACTACACCACAACCGTTATCGGTAAGCCAGAATTTGAACCTCAATAATTCAGATAAAGTAGTGCCGAATTTTGCCTGGTTCTTGGTCCCTGCTAAGGAGAGGATTGTAGCTACAATCGTATTCTTGTGGATATCGGCTCCACAAGCTATATCCCGCTGCTTACCCATATTATCTCCGCCCTATATGGGCAGATTGTAAAACCCTCGTAGGGACAATTTCGCATTCGCGTTCAAGGACGCATTCATGTCTATGCGAGAGGTTGAATTGGCTAGTTTGACAAGTCGGGATCTGAGTCCCAGAAAGCGAACAGCCTTCACTGCCCATATCAACAGTTATATAATAACTGGGAGGATTTACATGTTTCTCATCCATCCATGCATGAGGCCACGCATCATGGCGGTGTGATATGAAAATGCGCTTCCAGCATATCGATGCGGTCTCTCCTGCATGAGCTGTCATCCATTCCGGTGATAATGAATTCCATGAGGCTCATCGCATACGGGCCGAAAGGTTTGAAGCTATAGACCTCTGATATAAAAAGAAAAGATCAGGCCTTAACTCCCCGGATCTGGCGCAAGGGCATTATCACCGGCCGGTCAGAGAGGCTTCTCACCGCCGCCTCCACCCGATAGACCTTTGCTATGTTCTCCTCGGTGATCACCGATTGGGGATCGCCAGCGGCTATTATCTTGCCCCTATTCATCATGATGATCCGGTCGGAGTAGTAGGAGGCGAGGTTCAGATCATGCAGGGCCATGATGGCAGTGATCTCCTTTTTCTTGACCACATCCCGAATGATGTTCATCACGTCCAGCTGATGCCAGATGTCAAGGTTGCTGGTGGGCTCATCCAGGAGCATCACCTCTGCCTCCTGGACCAACGCTCGGGCGATCAGGACCTTCTGCTGCTGGCCGCCGGAGAGCTCACTGAAGTTGCTCATAGCCAGCCTCTCGATATCAAGAAGCCTCAAGACCTCCCAGACCTTATCCTCGTCCCTCTCGCTGCCCAACCAGCCGATATGGGGCCTCCTGCCCATCAAGATGGTGTCAAAGACATTGGTGGGAAAGATCCTCACAGAGCTCTGGGGAACATAGGAGAGATATTTGGCCATATCCATCCTGGTCATCCTGGTCACATCCTTCCGGTCGATGAGGATGCTCCCCCCCTGAGGAGCAAGTATCCGGTCTATGCACTTGATCAGAGTGGACTTGCCGGAGCCGTTCGGCCCAACGATGGTGACCAGCTTTGAAGGGGCGATCTCGAAGTTCACATTTTGAAGTATCTTGCTGCTGTTATAGCCAAAATCCATATCCTTGGCCTGAAGCTTGATCATCATGTCCAAAACTCCTTTCTCTTTCCTTTCATCATCAGATACATGAAGAACGGGACTCCCACAATCGATGTCATGATCCCTGTGGGTATGATGGTGGGGGCGATCAGATTCATTCCCGCGGCATCGGCAGACATTAAAACCAGTGCTCCCAGCACTCCCGAGGCGGGGATGAGGAAACGGTGATCTCCGCCGATGACCATCCGGGCCATGTGAGGGGCAACCAGCCCCACAAAGGCGATGGTCCCCATGAATGAGACAATGGTCGCGACCAGCAGGCTGCTGACCACCATTATGAAGATGCGCGTCCTCTCAGCATTGACCCCGATGCTCTTGGCGGTCTCGTCTCCTGCCGTCATGATGTTCAGGTCCCAGCATTTGGTCATGAGCAGAGGGATACAGATGACGAATATGGCCAAAAGTATCCTGGAGTTGGTCCAGGAGAAGGCAGCGAGATCCCCCATTCCCCAGTTTGTCATGAGGCGAAGCTGCTCGTCGGTGGCGAAGTACTTGAGCAGCTGGCTGATCGCAGTGAAGAAGTAGTTGACGGCGATTCCTGCCAGGACCAGGTTCTCAGAGGTTGCTCCTTTGATGGCGGCCAGGCCGATGATGAACAGAGAGCAGAAGAGGGCGCAGAGGAAGGCATTACCGATTATGAAATAGGGACCGGCAAGAAATGAAAAGCCGATGACTGCGGCCAGGGATATGCCAAACTGGGCACCGGCAGTGATTCCCAGGGTGAAGGGGCTGGCGAGAGGGTTCTTTAAGACCGCCTGCATCACGCAGCCGCATATTCCCAGCCCAAAGCCGGCCATGATTCCTCCCATGATTCTGGGAAAGCGGATGTTCCAGACCACCCGGCTAGTGAGCTCGTCCACATAGAAGTGCTCCGGCCAGAAGCGGGCCAGGAGGGCAGAATAAGAATCGAGCACGGATATATCCAGGGGGCCGAGGGTGATTATGAGCCCGGTGAGAAGGACCAGAAGGCCGGCGATGCCCAGCACGAATAAGATTCTGATGAACTTGAATCTCTCATGGGCCAGCTCGTGGTTGCTCTTCTTGCCCGACCTCTTCGCCCGAGAGTAGCCAGCGTCGGGCTTGCCCCGGAAGAAGAGTGCCCGAAAGCTGGTCATTTATTGCTCACAGCCGCCCTGGCCAGCCCCATGAAAAGGGGAAGGTCCGAATTCCTGTGACCATCATCTGATCCGGTGGAGACCACTATCAGGTTCTTCTCTTTAGCAATCTCGGTCAGGGTCTGGTACTCCCTCAGCTTCAGAGCGCTCGGCTTGTCCTCGTACATATCCGCTGCCTGGTTCATCATCTTTGAGGCCTGATACTCTCCTTCTGCCAGGATGATCCGGGCTCTCTTCTCTCTCTCCGCCTCTGCCTGGCGGGCGATGGCGCGCAGCATGTTCTCCGGCAATGATACGTCCCTCATGGTGACCATCACCACGTGCATGCCCCAGGGGCCAGTGGTCGAGTCCAGGATCTCCTTGATCCTCTTATTGAGATCGTCCCGATCGGAGAGGATGGTGTCCAGTTCATTCTGTCCCAGGATATCTCTCAGGGTGGTTTGAGCCAGAAGAAGGGTGGCGGCCTCGAAGTCCTCTACCTCGATGATCGCCCGAGAGGCATCCATCACCTTGTAGTAGATGACCGCATCCACCTCTAGAGTGACATTGTCCTTGCTGATCACCGTCTGTTTGGGCACATCAAGCTCTCGCACCCTCATGTCCACCCGGACCATCTTATCCGCCAGAGGAATGAGAGCAAAGAGGCCTGGACCTCTCTCCTTCTTGATCTTGCCCAGGCGGAATATAACCGCTCGCTCGTACTGCCTTACCACCCGGATGCTCGAGGCCAGTATTACTATCAACAGAGCCGATCCGGCCAGAATGGGAATGGAGACCATTGTATTGTCCTCCCCTGCATTTAATGCTCAGACGCAGGCTGGTCCTTCTGCCAGGAGATCATGGCCTGCTTGTGATGGCGGTGCATGCACAGCCCTTGCTCACTTTCAGTCAGCTTCCCGGATAGAAACTCTCGCAGCTCGGGCTCTCTTTCCGCTGGTATTTCGTGCATCTCCTTCCACTCAGCTACCGCCTCATCAAGACTTGAGTAGTGCTCGGAGGACTGCCAGTTCATGATATTGATGTCGGCGAAAATTCGCATATCCGCCAGGAGGTTGTATATCACCAGGTAGTCAGCTGGGCCGCCGAAATGATGGCGGGCCCTTTTGCCTCCCCTCAGGAAGTCTGCAAAGCCGTCGTCTCTCCTCCGATCGGCGAATGTGAAGATATAGACCGCCCTTTTGGCCATAGAGTCCATCTTGGCCAGGGACTCTCTTAGGTTCAACACCCCCAAAGAGTTGGAGGATAAGACCACGTCGTGCAGCTCGATCTCACCCTCGGCCAGCTCCTCCCAGCTCTTCTGGATGGTACGGATGTTCTCTATGCCCTCTTTAGCCATGTTCTCCTCGAGGCAGGCCAGCATTCCCTTGGATTGATCAAGAGCTGTTACGCTCCTGGCTATTCGAGCCATGGGAATCGCCAGCCTTCCTGTGCCGGCGCCCACATCCAGTACTGTCTCATGAGAAAGGAGGCCGAGGGTGGCCACCTGATTTGTTGCCCTTGCGGGATTCTTCATCACCCTCTTGTTGAACCCTCGGGCCTTACTATCCCAATGGGATGCCAGATCCTGGCCGTCCCGGCCATGGTGGTGAAACCCGCCTGCATGGGTGGCCTTCCACAGCTCGTCCCAGTTAATGATTCCCGGCATGAGAGCACCTATTTCAGGCTGTCCAGGTACTCTCTTGGCCAGACCAGGTAGTCGGCATACTCGGTGAAGACGCCGTCCACTCCCAAGAAGGCCTTGAATATCTCATTGCCCTCTTTCTCCAGGTCGAGATCCTCAAACTCCTCCGGGTACATCACCTTGGCCATGTACATCATGTTAAACAGGTTTCTGTCAGGCGGAGTGCCCCGGCAGTGGGGATAGAAGCAGTTGAAGACGTTGCCTTCCTTTATGGCGTTGATGGAGGCCAGCTCAGGGCTGTTCTTGATGAAATCAAGGCCTGTATTGTTTCCCGCATTGCTGTTGGATATGAATATGAAGTCAGGGTTCCAGGCTATGATCTGCTCCAGGGCCACATTAACTGTAGAGCCGTTGATCTCCGAGGCGATGTTGTTGCCGCCGGCGATGGTCAGAGGATCGTATTTGGGTTCGGTTCTGGTGAAGTCCCTTCCCTCTTTGGGATCATAAAAGGCATTGCTTGCACCTCGGGAGGCGAAGTAGACCTTTGGCCGATCATCAGGATCTATCTCTTTTGTCACCGATTCGATCATTTCCACCTTGCCCTTGGCAAAGGCGATGAGCTCATCTGCCTGATCCCGAGCATCCAGGGCCTCGCCGGCCACGCGGATGCTATCGAAGTAGCCCTCATCGCCGAAGTTCCAGCCCTGTCCTCCAAGAACTACCACCGGGCAGCCAATCTTGTCCTCAAAGGCCTCTGCATCCTTCAGGTTTCCGCAAAATATAAGGTCGGGCTCCAGCCTGGCGATCTCCTCGAAATAGATGTCGTACCTGGTGCTGATCTCGGGAAGGTCGGGCATCCGGCCGTCAATGATGTTCTCATAGCACTCCAGGCAACCTTCGGTGGTGTTGCTAAAGGTCATTGGGCAGAGGCAGGATTTGGTAGCCTGCTCACCGGCGACTAGCTTGTCTCCGTAGCCCAGGGCGATCACGATTCTGGCCTCGTCCGGGGCTCTGGTGATTATCCTCTGCGGGGATTCATCAAGAGTGATCTCCCGGCCCTGGGTGTCGGTAAAGGTCTTGGGGTATGATGCCAGGGCAGTAGAGCTCAGGAAAATTATAGAGCATATAAATAATATTATTATCGATCTATTCCAAAGGTTTCTTTTACTCACTTCTATTCCTCCATTTATTTGCAATCAGATCGCGGGACCACATCATTGTCCTAAATCTGCATTGATATCTTATTCGTGTTAAATTCTAGCTTATACTTAAGACTTTTCGTTATTACAAATTATAATTAGCTTATAAAATTTGAAATTAAATGGGAGATTAGCTGAAAGGCGAGATCGGGTGAAGAGGCGGTGAGATCTTTCTGTTAAAGCTCAGGCCAATTGTGCTGCCCAGGTTTATGGGCGGCTTATATCGTGAGATGGGCTCAAGAGCCGTATTGCGACCATTATTGATATGCAGCAGGCTGCTTTTTACAAATTACTGCAGCTAGATGCAGTAATGCTTTTTGCTGTTTTTGGATCTGAGGGATCCGCCTGCCCTCCTCTAAGCCGGGAAGCCCAAATAACCGTATGAATCGATTTATGGACTAATTATCTGGAGTTTTCTCATTGGATAGTTGATCTCTTGAAACCAAGCAGGATCAAGGTCAAGATTAATTCTAGCAAGCTGCTTTTCAGTGGACGCCGCGCGCGGGTTTTACGCGCGGTAGTGCTCTGGCCCCCTCAACGCCGGGGAGGCTTGGATACAATCTTGCCCAGAAAATCAAGATGCTTCGCCCCATTTATCCGCAAGCAGGGTCACATCCACCACCCGTCTCCTCTCCCCTTTACAGTCCTCCCTGCCCCTCCAGATGGACGCGAGCCGCCTTCTGCTACCCATCCACCTCCGGATGTCATCCTCATTATTCGACGGTTATCTTTAAGTTAATTGACGAACGCCATTGACCGCAGTGAGTTAGATATGATAAGGATACTCGGCATTCTGGCCCTTCTGTCATTATTGGCCCTGCCTTCCGCTGCTCAGGATTATCTGGAGGGCGGCTATGTGGGAAGCTATAGCGGCGACGCTGGCAAGTACTTTACCGACCCCATATTCACGATGAAGGTCGGCGCCGGCGCAACATCTGCACCCAGCAGCGTTCAGACATCTAAACCAGTCTCTCTTCTGGGCTCGAGCGTCGGCAAGACCACAATGGGAAGATATAGCGCATCCAACACCCCGGTGGCAAAGACCTTCTCCAGCACCCCTGTGACTCAGACCCCAGCCCAAGCCACTACCCCTGCTGCCAGCTTAACTGGCATATCAGGAAAATGGGCCTTGCAGCTCTCCGAAGGATACACCATCTCTCTGGACCTGCATCAATCCGGAAACAGGCTCTTTGGCCGGGGGAGCATCGCCTCCGGCAGCACCACCCAGATGGCCCTGGCCAGCGGAACCGCATCAGGCAACAGCATTACCCTGGACATCCTGCCAGAGAGCGGTGCTGAGCTATATGCCATATCGCTTGACACCATCCGGTTGAATGTTCCAGCCAAGTACACCGCATATCGCTATGGGGCTCTTGCCGGATATGGAACTGCTATCGCCAGCAAGATTGGCTAAAATAGATGAAATAAATATGAAATCAATTGTAATAAAAGGCGCCCGCGAGCACAACCTGAAAAACATCGACGTCCTGCTTCCCCGTGACAGCCTGATCGTCATCACCGGCGTCTCCGGCTCGGGCAAATCCACCCTGGCCTTCGATACCATCTACGCAGAGGGCCAGCGCCGCTATGTGGAATCGCTCTCCGCCTACGCCCGCCAGTTCTTAGGCCAGATGGACAAGCCCGATGTGGACTCCATCGACGGCCTCTCCCCAGCCATCTCCATCGAGCAGAAGACCACCTCCAAAAACCCCCGCAGCACCGTGGGAACGGTGACAGAGATCTACGACTACCTCCGCCTGCTCTTTGCCAGAATAGGCATCCCCCACTGCCCGGAGCATGGAACCCGCATCGAGTCTCAGTCGCCGGAGAGGATCGCCGTCAGCATCCTGGAAGAGATCAAAGGCAAGGAGCCTGAGGGAACTGAGGGGACTAAAGAGATGAAAGGGGAGGACGGAGGAATGATCACCATCCTCGCCCCAGTCATCCGCCAGAAGAAAGGAACCTATGGCCAGCTTCTCAAGGATTTGAACGCCGAGGGCTATGCCCGGGTGAGGCTGAACGGCCAGATCCAGAGGACGGACGAGGAGATAGAACTCGACCGCTACAAGAAGCATGATATCGATGTGGTCATCGACCGGCTGGACCCAAGAGAAGACAAGTCCCGGCTGGTGGAGGCGATAGAAAAAGCCCTGAAAAAGACGGAAGGCCTGGTCTATGTCCTGCATGAGAACGGAGAGGAGCGGGTCTACTCCGCCAGGATGGCCTGTCCCGTCTGCGGCCTGGTCTTCGAGGAGCTTCAGCCGCGGATGTTCTCCTTCAACAGCCCCTTTGGAGCCTGCGAGTCCTGCAACGGCCTGGGTTTCAGAATGGAGTTCGATCCCGAGCTGATCATACCGGACAGGGATCGATGCATCGCCGATGGAGCGGTAGCCCTCTACCGTAATATCATCGATGGCTGGCGGGGCCAGCACCTGGCGGCAGTGGCCAAGCATTTCAGCTTTGACATCTTCACCCCCATCAAGGATCTCACCCCTGAGCAGTACGATGCCCTGATGTACGGCTCGAAGGAGAAGATCCGGATGAATATGAGCATGAAAAATGGGGACGTTTACTGGTCGCATAACTCCCAGTGGGAGGGGCTGATACCG
This sequence comes from Methanosaeta sp. UBA356, assembly GCF_002496465.1. Lineage (NCBI taxonomy): Archaea > Methanobacteriati > Methanobacteriota > Methanomicrobia > Methanotrichales > Methanotrichaceae > Methanothrix > Methanosaeta sp. UBA356. Next base: position 9,297 of record NZ_DAKC01000040.1, read on the forward strand.
CAGAGCATCCGCCTCTACAGCCAGACCGCCTCCGAGTACCGCCGGGAAGAGCTTGAGAAGTTTATGCGGGTCCTTCCCTGCCCGGCCTGCGAGGGAAAAAGGCTGAAAGAGAAGGTCTTAGCGGTCCGGATCCAGGACTTATCTATTGTTGATGTGGCCAACCTCTCGGTGAGCGAATGCAATGAGTTCTTCATGAATTTAGAGGATAAGCTCTCGGTCAAGGAGGGAGAGATCGCCCGCCAGGTTCTGAAGGAGATCCGCTCCCGCCTGGGATTTTTAGAGCACGTGGGCCTGGGATACCTGACCCTCTCCAGAAACGCAGGCAGCCTCTCTGGAGGGGAGGCGCAACGCATTCGTCTGGCCACCCAGATAGGCTCGAACCTGACCGGCGTCCTCTACGTCCTGGACGAGCCCTCCATAGGCCTGCACCAAAGGGACAATGCCCGGCTGATAGAGACCCTGAAAAAGCTGAGAGACCTGGGAAACACCCTGATTGTAGTCGAGCATGACGAGGATACCATCCGCAGTGCCGATCATGTGCTGGACATCGGCCCAGGAGCAGGAATTCACGGCGGCTATGTGGTGGCCGAGGGCACTCCTGAAGAGATCGAGGCCAACCCAAAATCGCTGACCGGCCAGTACCTCTCCGGTAAAAAGAGGATCGAGGTTCCGGCAAAGAGGAGGAAGAGCAACAAGTTCATCCATCTCATGGGCTGCCGGGAGAACAACCTCAAGGAGATCGATGTTGACATTCCCCTGGGGATTCTGACAGTGGTCACCGGCGTCTCGGGATCGGGCAAGTCCACCCTGATCTACGATACCCTCTACCGGGCGCTGATGAAGAGGATCTACCACTCAAGCGAGACTCCGGGAGAGCATGATGGGATTCGCTTCGACACTGAGGTGGACAAGGTGATCGTCATCGACCAGAGCCCCATCGGCAGGACGCCCCGATCCAATCCCGCCACCTACACCAAGGTCTTCGATCCCATTCGCCAGGCATATGCCCAGACCAAGGAGGCGAGGATTCGGGGCTACAAGAGCGGTCGCTTCTCATTCAATGTACAGGGCGGCAGGTGCGAGAGCTGCCATGGTGATGGCCTGATCAAGATCGAGATGAACTTTTTGCCCGATGTCTATATCGAGTGCGAAGAATGTAAAGGGAGACGCTACAACCAGGAGACCCTGGAGGTCAAGTACAAGGGAAAGTCCATTGCTGAGGCCCTGGATATGACGGTGGAGGAAGCAAGGGAGCACTTCGAGAACATTCCGGCCATAAGAAGCAAGCTGGACACCCTTCTGGGAGTGGGGCTGGGCTACATCAAGCTGGGCCAGAGCTCGACCACCCTCTCCGGCGGCGAGGCTCAGAGGATAAAGCTCACGCGGGAGCTGGCCAAAAAGGGGACGGGCAGGACGATTTACCTTTTAGATGAGCCTACCACCGGACTGCACTTCGATGATGTGAAGAAATTAATCCATGTCCTGGACGACCTGGTATCCAAGGGGAACACGGTAGTGGTGATAGAGCATAACCTGGATGTGATCAAATCCGCAGACTACCTCATAGATATGGGGCCGGAAGGAGGAAATGCTGGCGGCCTGGTTGTGGCCACCGGCACTCCGGAACAGGTGGCTGAAGTGATGGAGAGCCATACCGGCCGATTCCTGAGAGCAAGGCTCAATCCAGAGATAGAGCCTGTCCCTGTGGCCAGTCGGGCCGGCCTCAACGGGCGGAGGAAGAAGGCAGTTTGTGCGGCTGTGAAGATATAACTTCCTTTTTTTAAGCTCTTCGCTGAATTATGTGGGTGAGTTCAGGCAGAGAATAATATTAAGGTCCTTGGCAGAGATTATCGCCTCTGCCTAGGATTTGCGATTCAAGCCTAAAATTACCTTTTTTGGAAAAATGCCAATAATGGAATTTGTTCATTTAACGTTAAATTGAATAATTCATTTTCCTAAATTTAGCTTAAATTGAAAATTAATCTGTTATAGACCGCAATATTAATAATCTAGTAATCAATCTTGGGCTTTCAAAATGCAAATCAGTTCTAGGCTTGCAGGATACAAAAACGTCGACGGAGATCGCTTTAGAATCTTGAGCGTGCGATCTTCCCGTCTGATTTGCGGAGAGAATGATCATGAGCTATGAAGCTGATCTGGATGCCATCCTAAGGGAAGGCAAGGAGAAGACCGCTCAGGATATGCTGGATGAAAGGACAATTGAGCTCATTTCAATAGCGGTCTCGGCGGCCATCAGATGCAGCCACTGTATGAGGCTGCATATCCGGACAGCATCCAAGCTTGGCGTTCCGGATGATCAGATCGCTGCAGCTGTATTTATGGCAGGAAACCTCTGCACAGCCAGCGTGCTATCCTCAGCCTCCAGCCATCTGGATGAGGAACCAGAAATCTGCCCCATTTGCCAGTTGGCAAGCAAGAGCAGTGAGCTTCAGGGTGAGATCAAGAACTGAGTTGAGGCAGACCACAGATACCGGTGCTCAGATAAATAATATATAATCCATAAAAATTAAATTGTATAGGAGATAATTGAATGTTTACAGTTGCAGGTGAGACGGTCACATTAATTGATATAGGCTTGTTCGCAATTTTTTTGCTTGTTCTGACCTTGCCTTTCAAGATAAAAGTAGTCGAGAAGAACCTGGAGGCATTCCTGTTCATAATGGGAGCAACAGCTGTTACCATTACCAGTAAATGGGGAATTGATCTAATAACTCTGGCTGCAGGAGAGCCGGTTGAAAAAGGCATAGTCCCGGCAGTGCTCTTTGCCGGGCTGATATTCTTCTATGGAAAGGCCACAATAAACAGAGCGATCAGAGGCCTGACCAATTCCGTTCCATTGCCGGTTTTTGTGGCTGTGGTCATATTCGTCTTGGGAATGGCCTCAAGCTTAATCACTGCTATAATTGCATCCTTGTTTTTGGTGGAGATCGCAAATCTCATGCCGATGGAACGAAGCGATAAGATCAAGATGGTAATCATTGCCTGTTTTGCCATCGGACTGGGCGCAGTTCTCACTCCACTGGGCGAGCCGCTATCGACCATTGCCGTCACCAAGCTGCAGGGCCCTCCCTATAATGCCTCCTTCTGGTACCTGGCTGATCAGCTGGGCATACTTATCGTCCTGGGGGTTTTAGGGTGCGCTCTCTTCGGTGCGTTCTATGTGGGAAGAAAAGCTGCAAGGGTTGAGGTACAGGAGATAGCGGATGAGGGTGGCTTGAAGGAGGTATTCATCAGAGCAGCTAAGGTCTGGCTTTTTGTATCTGCTCTCTTCCTGCTGGGAGCAGGTATGGAGGTGCTCATATTCAAGTACTTCACCAAGATTCCAGATTATGTCCTCTTCTGGGTGAACATGGTCTCTGCCATCCTGGATAATGCAACCCTTACTGCAGCGGAGATCTCTCCGGCGATGAGCCAGAGCCAGATTAATGCCGCTTTGTATGGCCTGCTCATATCCGGCGGCATGTTGATTCCAGGAAACATCCCCAATATCATCTCCGCCGGAAAGCTGGGAATCACCAGCAGCGAATGGGCCAAGCTGGGAATTCCCATGGGACTGGTATTGAATGCGATATACTTCATCCTGGTGTTTGTGCTGGGCATCAATCCCACTCTGGGGCTATAGGCTGTGCATGTGCATAGCTCCAGCCTCATTTTTTTTGTTGAATTCTCTAGTTTTCCTGGATTTGGAATTGCGACATCGATAAAACCTTAAGGAAGATAGCATTCAGTAAGATAGCGCCAGTGCGATTCTTGGCAATATACCAGGCGAGGCCATGATACTTCTTTATATTTTTTTGGCTCTTCGCTGAATTATGTGGGTCAGGCTCGGCAGCGATTCTAGTCTCTGCTCCTCTGCGCCTCTGTGGTTTGATTGGATTACAGATAACGGATTTTAACCACAAAGAGCACAAAGATCACAAAGGCCTCGCAAAGGTTAATCCGGTTCTTGATAGCACAATAATCCTTTGGCGCGGTCTTTGTGTCCTTCGTGAGCTTTGTGGTTAATTGTTCTTCGCTGAATTATGTGAGTCAGGCACGGCAGAGATTATAGCCTCTGCTCCTCTGCGCCTCTGTGGTTGAGTCAGAGCATAGCGGTTCACCACAGAGTCACGGAGACACAGAGATTTCCGATTCAAGTTCAACCACACCACATAGCCAGGAGCCATTCTTTTCCTTTTGGCATGGCCGCATGAGATTCTTAATTGGACTTAATCTGAGAATCTATGCCTTTCGATCTCCTTTGCCACTCTAATCTCCTCCTCGGTGAGCTCCGGTTCCACCATTGAATCCGCTGCCTTCCGGATCACCACCCCGACCATAATTCCCTTCAAGAATGCCTCCCGATCCCCCTCTTTGATGTTCTGAAGTATCCTGTTCAGGTACCTTTTCACAGTTGTCCCGGGAATCGACCGATAGGAGTCCAGCTCATATGTGACCGCAAAGAGCTCATCCTCTGTGAATCCAAAATCCATGAGAAAGGAAGACAGATCCTCATCATTATTGCTCATAAATAGTTGTTTTTCGCTTCAACTAGATCCATTTTTCCCTTATTGCATCGGATGGATGGGGTTGTGAATATCCGACCAATAGGCTTGGCACGAAGCGATTCTATGCTTTTTCTTCTCTGGCATTCAATTGATGAACCAAGGCTTTCTGTTGCTCACTAATGACTTGGATGCGACGCGCATGAAAATGCCTCTGAGAGCGTGATGGCTGCGAAGCTTGATTTGAGCATTTCAGCTTTTATTCGGATACAATACAGATAGCTTTATCTAGATTAGATAATTAAAGGTTTAATAGTTATAATTATGGCTTGGCCTGACTGTCGGGAGATGCATCATGCAGACAGTAATAATCGACTCTCATAATGAGATCCTTCTCTATTGGATCAGAGAATACTGCAGGCATAAGATGCCCTTAGTTGTGGTCCGGATTGACAGGCACCATGACATGTTCTCTGACTGCCCGCGGCTGCCGGCGAAGGAAGGAAGGAACATATTCGACTATTTTGATAGGATGATGCCAGAGATATATGAATACGCTAAGAGAAGGCTGAACGAGGGGAACTTCACCTGCCCCGCCTTTCACTATGGAATCTTAGGATCTCTATACCATTTTGACCCGAGAAAGGAGAAAATAGACGCCTACGGAAGGGTTTTTGGGGGGGAGTTCTTGGATGCGCCAAGAACAAGAATAAGATCCTCTTCTGCCGGTAAAAAGAGAATCGACCTTATAGAATGGGATGGCGCAAGTACGAAATTGAGAAAGCAGAATGGAAAGCTGGTCCCTGCCCCTCAGAGCATTGGAGTTCATGCATTGGAAGTCGATCTGGAGGAAAACAGCCTTCCGGTGGTTATAGGCTTTGACCTGGATGGACTATGTACAACCGATGAGAGGGATTTGGCAAAAGGAGCTATCGAGAAGAGGCTTGATAGGGTAAAAAGCCTGCTGGAATGCATCTCTTCGCCAGTGCTCGCCTGCATCGCTCGTTCCCAGACACCGAGAGCATACGTCCCTGCTGATATGGTGGACGAGCTGCAGGAAGCTGCGCTTTGCCTTATGGAAAGGAAGTGCCAGGCTCATTACTATCAAGTATTCTCAAGAGGATCTAAATTTCATCTATTATAGCCTTCATACCATCTCCGATGATCTCTATGCGCTGCCGATCGCTACCACTGGATCCATACGGGAGGCCTTCCAGGCGGGATAGAGCCCGGCCACGAAGTTGACCGCAAGAGCAATGCCAACCGCCCAGACGAAGAACTCCGGCTTCATGGAGATGGTCATTTTAGATATCATGTAGATCTCTGAGGGGAGCTCGATCTCATAGGACATTATAAGCTGAGCTGAGAGATAAGCGAGAATCCCGCCCATCAGAGCAGAAGGTGGGGCCAGGATCAGGCTCTCCAGGATAAATATCTTGAGGATGGACCAGCGGGTCGCACCCATAGCCATGAGAATGCCTATCTCCCGCGTCCGGCGGGAGACTATCATGATCATGGTATTGGCTATTCCAAAACCGGCTATGGCGAAGATCAGAAGATAAAATATCCAGGCGAATACTCTCTGGGTCTCAATGAGATTAAGGATATCGGCATTCATGTCCTGCCAGGATTTTGAATCGTATGCAAATCGCCGGTTGAGGTCGGTAGTGATGAGTGAGACCTGATAGATGTCAGCCACCTTGGCGTCGACCTCTGAGACCACGTCCCCCATTTCTATCAGATCCTGAGCCAGCATCAGAGGAATATATATCAGGGAATCGTCTGCTGCAGTGCCTGTCTCAAAAAGGCCTGCAACCTTTATTCGGACAGATATGTTTCCTCTCGTCAGGGTGAAGTCGTCCTCTTGACCTATCTTCAGCTTCTCTGCCAAGCCGGTTCCAATGAAGGCAGCATACTTCCGGCGCTCCAAATCCTGAAAGTCTCCGGAGATAATGTCGCTTCTGACATCCATCATCCGGTCCTCGTCCTCTGGATTGACCCCCAGGAAGCTGATTGCTCGAACCTCGTCTTTGTATTTGGCGG
>NZ_DAKC01000040.1:16064-30356 GCF_002496465.1 Methanosaeta sp. UBA356
GGATATGCCCATAGAATATTAGAGACGGTTCTGTAGAGATAGATATAGTTCTCATCCTCCTTTGGCTGGATGTAGATGTGAGGATTGTTCTCCACCGTCGTGGTAATGATCTCCTCTTGAAAGCCGCTCATAATTCCCATGAAAAGAACGATGATCGCCACCGCCAGAGTCACCGCAGCAACTGTGAACAGGGCCATCCTGGGATTTCTCAGGATATGTCTTTGGGCGATGGAAAACTCGTACATCATTTTTTCCTTCAATATCTCTTCATGCGTTTATGGCCTGGGTGGGATCAAGCCTCGATGCTTTGTAAGCGGGATAGGAGCCTGCGATGATGCTCAATGCAATTGCAGCGATTATTATCACCAGGAAGCTTTCCAGGCTGATCACAACCGGCAAGGTGATCTTCTGACCGCCGGGGGCTTCCATTGAGAACTCCAGATTACCGAGATAAAGGGAAAGGGCGAGGCCCAGGACTGCACCCACCGCTCCGCCCATCAGCCCCAAGAGGCCGCTCTCGATCAGGAATATGTTCATTATGCTCTGCCTTTTCGCGCCCATGGCCATCAGCATACCGATCTCGCTGGTCTTCTCGTTTACCAGCAGGTACATGACGCTTCCCACTCCAAAGGAAGCGATGATCAGGATCAACAGCATTATCAGATTGTTCTCGAAGGTCTCTATGGCCAGGGTCTCCAGGATCTCCGGGTAGAGCTTCTGCCAGCTATCCGCCTTGTATCCGTAATCCTGCAGAGATCTGGCAGCGGCATCTGCCTGGTAGATATCCTCAAGCCTTATATCAACATTAGATGCCACATCCCCTTCATTCAGAAAGCTCCTGGCGGTTTCCAGGGAGACGATGGTCAGGTCATCTTGCCAGCCGACGGGCGGATCGAAGATGCCTGAAACCATCAGGCTGGTGCCCCTGGCATCGGGAAAGCTGGCATAGATCGTCTGGCCCATCTTGACCTTCAGCCGTTCAGAGAGCTTTTTGCCCAAGATCACCTTTTTGCCGCTCTGGACGGAGATAAGGTCCCCTTTGATCATATATTCCTCAAGATGGTATATGCTTTCAAAGTCCTCCGGATCAACCCCTGACATGGCTACATTCTCCACATTTTCCTTATATGTGAATGTAGCACTGGTGCCCAGGCTGGCGGATACAGCCACTACCCCTGGGATGTCCCAAATGCGATCAGCGAGGCTGTGATAGAGGTAGATGTAATCGTCGCCTTCTTTGGGGGTGACGGTGACATGAGGAAGGTCCTCGATGATCACATCGAAGAGCATATCCCTAAAGCCGTCCATCATGAATATGGAGACGAGAGAGATGGATACTGCCAGGGCTATGGCTGCTACAGAGAGGAGGGTTCCTCTCTTTCGATAGATGATATGCCTCATGGCGACGGTCAGCTCGAAGGCGGAAACGATACTGCTGGGCAGGTCGGGCACCTCTTTTTCCCCACTATGATGTTTTCTCTTATCAAGTTGCTGGGCTGAGCTTCTATTCGATGAAGATCCATCGATAGATTATTTAAGGCTGGAAAGCAGCCCGAGATCGATGTGCTTTGAGGAAGAAATCTTCACCCAATCACTGCTGGAAGATGTCGAGAGGCTGTATAAGGATGCGGACCCTGCGCACGACTTTTCTCATATCTTAAGGGTTTATCATAATGCCAAAGTGATCGGCCAGGCCGAGGGTGCGGACATGCCTGTTCTTCTCCTGGCAGCTCTACTGCATGACGCCAAAGAGGGATCTAAGCATTCTCTTGGCTCATTAGATGCAAAGCAGGATCAAGAGGTCAGGCGACGGGAGGCAGTATGCCAGTTCCTGGAGAAAATCGATCTGCCTGAAGAGAAAAAAGCGAAAGTGCTCTATGCGATCGAGGTTCACCGCTTCTCCCAGGGAATCAACCCCCAAACCCTGGAGGGCAAAATACTTCAGGATGCCGACCGGCTGGATGCCATGGGCGCTGTCGGCATAGCCCGAGCCTTTATGACCGGCGGATCTATAAACCGGGCATTCTACAGCCCTCAGGATCCTTTCTGCAAGAGACGTGAGCCGGATGACGGCAAATGGAATCTGGATCATTTTTACAGAAAGCTCCTCAGGCTGGAATCCCGAATGCATACCAGGAGAGGAAAAGAGATGGCCAGCAGGAGAAATGAGGTGCTGAGAAGATATCTGAAAGATCTGGAGGAGGAGATCGAGGAGCATTCGCCGTAAAGCAATTTTGCGTGCAGCAAAGCTGATAATGCCCATCTTCAAGCTGGAACAGCCACATAGATATTGTGCTTATTGGATACTATCTTCACCCGCACGCTCCCCTCTTTTTTCGGGCAGTCCACCACCGATACCACCCGATTCTTTGCCACTCCAAGCTGCTCGCCCTCTACCCAGCCGGGAGCTCTTATCTCCACTTTTGTCTTCTCATTTCTCTTGAAGACCGTGGGGATCATGGGCCGCTTCTCAATTTCGAAATCCTGCGCCTTGAGCCTCAGGGGCAGAGAGAACTCCTTCTCCCACTGCGGCATGCTGCGGTTATAAAAGTGCCACCAGTTCTCCGCACGAACGCCCCGCGGCGATCGGCCCAGCCGGTAGTGCTCGAACTTCTGAATCCCAAGGGGCGGCCACCTCTTTCCCGCTCCTGATCTAATGGCAAAATCGATCAATTTTGGAATCTCTTGGTCGTTTATTCCCGGAATGTACACCGGCGCGATCAATAGATCGATTCTGCTTTTGGCAATATTTTCTGCTGTCTCTATAAGCCCCTGGACATCAAATCCCGGCCTTCCCGCCAGATACGCCGCCAGCTCCGGATCTAAAGCGTGCATGGAGAGGTTGATCCTGTCCAGCCCCGCCTCCTCTAAAGATCTGATCATCTCCTCATCCAGACGAGTGCCATTGCTCTGCATGGAGACGACACTGACCTCTCCTATCCCCTTCAGCCTCCCTACCAGCTCTACGATATCCGGATAGAGCATAGGCTCCCCAGGGGAGTCGATATGGCACTCCACCCCGGGTCCCTTGAAGGGAGCTATCTCCCGAACCGCCTCCATCAGATAGTCCAGGTCCACCTGATAGTCTGTCACCCTTGACCTCGAGCTGGGACCGGCATCAACCGAGCAGAAGGGGCAGCTTAAGTTGCAGCCGCAGCTCGGCCTTATCTGCAGGAGATTGCTCCCTCGATCCACCACTCCGAAGTACAGACATCCCACCAGCGGTATGTCCGACTCTCTTGTCACATGAAAAAAAGACATTTAAGGTATCAGGATATGACCACCGTACCATTTTCCCGTCTCAATACCGCTCCCTCTGCTGCCGGAAAGGGAAGATTAGAGTCAGAGCCTGCTGGGACCACCGACTCCTGAGATGCCATGGCCTCCCCAGACCCAGGCACCGCTCTAAATGCTAGGGGGTCCATCTCCTCTGAGGTCCAGGCCAGGTCTCTATTCTCCAGCACCTCCCCGTCAGAGGTCAGAACCAGATCAACCAGCCGAACCCGGGAGACCTCCTCCAGGATAATAAAATCTGAGGGACTGAACTCGAGGCTGAGGGTGTGGTTGCCCGGATTAAGGCGTTCTTCAACCTTCTCGTATCCGATCTCCTTCCCGGAATCATCCAGGATGAACCCATCGATCCGATAGGTTCCCGGCTTTGTCACCGACAGGTTGACCCCAACGGCTATGACCTCCATAGTGGTCTGATTGACAAATCCGCTGATGTAGGCAGGAGGCGCCTGGAACTCTTTGGGATCACGATCTATGCGGATATCCTCTTCATAGCGATCAAGGTAGTTGCCAGTATTATCGTAGAGGACCAGGTTCTCGATTCTGATAGGGCCGCACTTGGCCGCTCTCCAGATATCGGTGCCGCTGACGTTGACATGAATATCTCCATCCTCATCCAGCCTCTGGCTCTGATCTATCACATCGATCCTATTCCCAAGGCAATCGTTCACCACCCCATTCAGCCTGAAATTTCCTGGAATGGTGACATTCACCCCGAATCCCAAAACCAGCTGGTCATGCTTGCCATCTTCATCCTCGTCCAGCACCTTTTCCGAGCTCAGGCCGACAAGCCCTGATCCGGCCAGCGAGATGCTCACCGGGATCTGGATGCTGCTATTGTTAGCCCAGATCTTTAAGTATCCCTGCAGCTGGTGTTGGGCAGGATTCTGGGGCAAGGCAAGGCTGGCCCTTAGGGTTTGGTTGCTGCCTGCCTCCAGCCGGTCAGGGCCGCTGATGCTGATCCAGCTCCAGGGCTCCTCTTTGTATTGTTTGACAGTGAGCCTGAAGGGCTGGCCGGTTTCGGGGACATTATACCCATAGACGTTGATCGCCCACCTGCCAGCTTGGGGATTGGAGACCTCCACCGGACCGAGATATCCCGACCCCAAATCCGCATGCTCCTCGCTTGCCATTCCATCGGGATCCTCAAAGACCAGGGCCACCTCGCTGTATCTGCTGCCCTCAATGGTGGCAAGCTCTGCAGAGAGCCTTATGGTCTCATCGGTTACATTCACCGTCTGGTTCCAGATCTGCTTCAATCCCACTCTGCCCTCATACTCCACCAGGCTTTCGTTCTCGATAACTGCCGCATAGCTCAGATTCTCCATCGCCAGACCTCTATTCTCCAGCAGGATTTCGATGCTGGCATTCGTTCCCGGATTGGCGGAGTCTATGTGCCACCGCTTGGGAGTGGGCTCTATCATCTCCTGCTCCACCTGGAGGGTATAGCTGGCATTAACGGATGCATTCTCGCTATACACGGCCACGAGCCACCTTCCCGAAGGCGGGCTCTCGATTGCTACCCTCTTGGAGCTGCCCTCCGGCCCTCCGGCATAGTACTCACTGGTGGGGGATATCAGGAACAGGTCCAGGCTGGAGCCAAGGTCCGTGGAGCTGGCATTGATGGAGCTAAAAGCCGTTGAGTTGGAGTCATTTCGATCAGCATCAATGGAATCCGATTCGGAGTTCCAGTCCAGCCTGACCTCAATCCCCCTCGATCCCACCGGCAAATCCAGATAATAGTAATCCCACTGGTTCCCGGTCAGGCTTCCGGAATTCCCTCCTTTTCCCAGGGAGATGGATAGGGGCTCTGCCACCGTCAGGCTGACCGGTATCTCAAGGACCGTCTTATCGGAGTCAGTGATATCAAGCGATCCGGAATAATCTCCAGGATCCGTATCTTCCGGCACCTGGATGGATGCGGCAAAGACATGCTGACCGTTGGATGATATGTGCTCAGGAAGGGCCTGCAGGCTGACCCAATCTGCTATCTCCCCCTGAGCGGAGAGGGAAATCCCATCTCTCTCCCGGTTGCTGAAGAACACGAACCTGGTATTCCAGTCGCGGTCTCCAGGGGCAAGGGCATAGATCTTCTTCTGCGGCCGGTCTGCTCCTGTATCCAGGCCCACATAGACTCCTTCTCCTGAGGGCAGATATGCCCACCGACCCGGCTTCCACAGATCAGGCACAACGCCGCTCATCCCATCTCCCAGCTCCTCCAGGAGCTGATAGGAATGTAGAGCATCCAACAGGCCAGTTCCCTGATAGTATGCCTCGTAAGCCACCCCATGGGTGTTATTGAGCTTGGCCGCTCCCCTGGTCATCGCCCCCTTGATCCCTGCGGGAGTTAGGTTGCTCCTCTCCTGCAAGAGAAGGGCAGCGAGACCTGCGGCAATGGGCGTGGAGAGGCTTGTCCCCGATTCCCGGGCATAATAAGTATCAACATACTCCGGCCCCTCAAGGCCAGCGGGCACTGTGGAGATGATATCCATTCCCGGAGCGACGACATCCGGCTTGATCCTGTCGTCCCTGGTCGGTCCGGAGCCGGAGAAGCTGGCCATATGCCCCGCGGCATCGGTTGAACCCAGGGTGATGACATTCACCCCGTCGCCTGGCGAGTCTATCAGCCCCGGAGGCAGGGCGAAGACGATGGGCACAAACAGGAAATAGACGTCCTTGCCGCTGCTCTCTTCCGTCTGGGAGAGCTCGACAGGAGAGCCTCGAAGCTGGCTGGACGATGCTCCCGACAGCTGATTCTCGTTCTCAGTGCTGTTGCGGTTTCCCGCAGCCACACATACCACCACACCCTGATCCGCGGCATTATCTGCGGCCATGGTTATGGGGGGATTGGTCTCGCCCAGGTTTATCCCTCCCAGGCTGAGGCTCAGAACATCAGCGCCATTGTAGATGGCCCACTCAATGCCGGCGATGATATCCGATACCCTGCCATCGCCATTCTGGTCGATCACCTTGACATTGATCAGGCTCGCCCCGGGGGCAATTCCCACATATCTTCCGCCCGAGCTGGCACCTGAGCCGGCGATGATCCCGGCGATCATTGTGCCATGGCCCAAAAGATCGTCTGCTGTGATCTCATTGGCCAGGAAGTTCTTCTCAGCGATCACCTTGCCGATCAGATCGGGATGATTCTTGTCGATGCCTGAATCGATCACCGCAACGTTTATCCCCCTGCCATCGATCCCCATCTCCCAGAGCTTATCCGCTTTGATGATCCGGGCGGGAGAGATGTAACCATCTGATGGGCCATCAGAATCGTTATCCTGCCCATCGACGGAAGAGTTATCATAAACCAGAGCATTATCCGGTGCAGATGCGATATCCTCGACTGGTGCCGATATCTTCGCAGGATCATCGAAATAGATAGCGGATACTCTATCGCTCTCTGCCATCTCTCGGATGGTAGTGCTGCTTGCCTCTCCAGCCAGGCCGGGGATGAGCTGATAGCTGTACTTGACATCGAAGCCGTCAATATCCAGAGCCTCGGTGCCCTTCAGCATCACAATCACAGGTATCCTCTCCTCTCCCGCACCACCGAGCATCTCTGCCAGATCAGCATCTATCTTTCCGACGGCATCAGATGACCCTGCTTCGGCTATCTGCGCTCCGGCCACGGCCAGGAGAAGCACGCTCGCTGCAGAAAATAAAATAAAAGCATTTCGATCCATGATCAACCAAACCCATAAATGGTGTGAATCCAGCCCCCACCAAGTTCATATCATCGCGATGTAAGTAGATAATGCTAAATAAACCTGTGGTACTTCTTAGGTGAATGATGTTGGACTGGCTGGCTTCTTATCTGCTCTGGATCAGCTTGCTTCTGCTGCTTGTATCATCCCTGACCAAAAAGAGCCTCATCGCCCTGTCCGGATGGCTCCTATTTGGCGTATTCTGGCTGGCTCAGCCCGGGCACTATCTGGCCATCAATGACTACTTCAATGCCATCCTCTTCACTGCTGCCGGTCTCATGTGCTTTTATATGGCCTGGATAATGACTAGAAGGAGCGGCCCCTCCAAAGCCCAGCTCTGGGCAAGCTATGCCGCTGCAGTATGCGGAATGGTCTATTTTCCATTCGCCGAGATCGAGCCCCTGAGAGAGGCACTGATAGGGTTTACCACCCTCATGACTGTGCAAGCCCTTCAGGCTCTATCTGTTCCGGTGGTCATGCCCGGCTGGAATATCATGACTCTGAACGGTAGGTCGGTGGAGATCATCCTCGCCTGCACCGCCATTGAGAGCATCGCCCTCTTTTCAGGACTCATCATATCCGTCCGAGCACCAATCGGCCGGAGGGCGGCAGCTCTTGTGGTCTCTATCATCTCCATCTATATCCTGAACCTAGTGAGAAATGGATTCGTGATCATGGCCTACGGCTGGAGCTGGTTTGGAAGCGCAAGCTTTGAGGTTGCCCATAATCTGATCGCCAAGATAGGATCTGTTGCTGCTCTCTTGCTGATATCCTATATGATATTCCTGCTCCTCCCCGAACTCCTCTCGATCATAGATGAGCTGGCAGCGGACATAAGACACCCCAGAGGAGATGCCGCTTGAAGCTGGCAAAAGACTCCCGCGGATGGATATCGGTGCCCATTATCCTGACCGCTGCCCTGGCCGCTGCCGGGAACTGGTACATATCGGCTGCCGCTTTTATGGGTTTGCTGTTCATGATATTCTTTCACCGGGACCCAGACCGTCTGCCGCAAAGCGAGGGTATGCTCTCTCCAGCAGACGGAAGGATCATTCAGGCCACCCCTGAGAAGGTCACCGTATTCATGGGCTTCGGCGATGTGCACGTTAACCGGTCGCCTTTAGATGGGACGATAATCAGTGTGGAGCAAAGGAAAGGCACTCACCTCCCAGCCTTTCTAAACCGCTCGTGCCAAAACCAGCAAAACAGAATTAGAATCGATACCGAGGACGGAGAGATTCAGCTGTGCCAGATCACCGGGACCTTTGTAAGAGAGATCATCTGTTATGTCAAACCCGGAGATCACGTCCTCCGGGGGGAGAGGATAGGCATGATCCGCTTTGGCTCGCGGGTGGAGACCACCATTCCCAGGGGATACAAGCTGCAAGTGGCCATTGGAGATAGCGTCCGGGCGGGGAAGACGGTTCTTGCCATCAAGTGCAACTCGGAGCTGCCAGGAGTTCCAGTGGCATCAGGTTCATCAGGAGTTCTAGTCTCTTCTGGGTCACCAGGAGTCACTTCATGAATATCCTGCGCGCACTCCGGCCGCCAGACCTGTTCACCATGTTGAACATCGCTCTGGGATTTGCTGCCATCCTCGTCATCTGCGAATCACAATCTTTGGATATCTTAAAGGTAGCAGTCGTTCTCATAATATTAGCAGCGATAGCAGATGGACTGGACGGATTTGTAGCCAGAAAGAGGGGATCCGGTCCCCTGGGAGCTAACCTGGACTCCCTGGCAGACCTGGTGTCCTTTGGTGTAGCGCCGGCCTTTCTTGTTGTTCAGGCATTCAGCCTCCCCTTCCTGATCTGGCCGGCAGCGATCTTCTTTGTCATCTGTGGAGCCCTCCGCCTGGCCAGGTTCAATATCTCAAACAAGAGCGATCAGCTCTTCGAGGGCCTGCCCATTCCTGCTGCAGGCATGGCTCTATCAGCCAGCGTCCTATTGGGGCGGCCTGGGCTTGCCGTTACACTCATGCTCATTTTGGCTTTGCTCATGATAAGCAGCATACCATATCCCAAGATAAGGGACAAGAGAGTCCTGTCTATATTGGGCTTCTTCACCATTGCTGCCGCCTGGGCGGTCTTTTTTCAGAGCAATACCATTTATACCGCGATCCTGTTGGGCGCTCTGATAATCATGTATTTGTTAAGTCCGGTGGTGATTTCACGCCTACAAAAAGGGAAATAGCAGCCTTTGAGGCAGGAATAAAGCTGGGAGCACTCTATCACCAGTTCGTGGGCTCGCCAGTGGGAATGAGGACAGCATCCAGCCTTGAGAAGGCCATCGAAGAGAGTATCTCCCTTCAGCCTTATGTGCGGAGGGTCGAGGTGAGGATAGACCGGGATATGCTCTCTGAAAATGTCTTCGGCTACGGCGAGCTGGAAGGGAGGATGATCTGGGCCCTGGTGGAGATAGAATATGAAGGGGAGGTGATCTCCGCCCGGCTGGAGTACGACCGGGAGAGGTGCTATCCCCTTATGAGCCTGAAATAGAGCGTTCCTTAAGGCTCGATTACTCAAACTCTATAGTGCCCGGCGGTTTTGGGGTCAGGTCGTAGACCACCCTGGAGACTGTCGGGATCTCCCCGGTGATCCGGCCAGAGATGCGTCTGAGGACCTGCCAGGGAAGCTCCATCGCCTCTGCGGTCATGGCATCGCGGCTGGTGACTGCCCGGACGGCGACCACATATCCATAGACCCGGTTGTCTCCCTTGACCCCGGTCGCCATTCCCAGGATGGCGGCAAATGCCTGCCAGGGAGAAAACTCTTCCACCTCCTCCTCAACAATGGCGTTCGCCTTTCTGACCACATCCAGCTTGTCCCGAGTGACCTCTCCTACGATCCTGACCGACAGCCCAGGACCGGGAAAAGGCATCCTTTCGCTGATCTCAGGGGAGAGGCTCAGAGCCCTTGCCACCTGGCGAACCTCGTCCTTGTACAGGTCGCGCAGAGGCTCAACTATGTTCTTGAACTCGATCCGGCTGGGGAGGCCTCCTACATTGTGGTGGGCTTTGATGCCTCCGTCCGATTCGATTCTGTCTGGATAGATGGTGCCCTGAATGAGGCAATCGCCGCCGATCCTGCGCGCCTCTTCCTCGAAGACCCGGATGAATGTCTCTCCCACCACCATCCTCTTCTCTTCAGGATCAACAACCCCTTTAAGAGCCTCTAGAAATCGGTCCTGGGCATTGACCCGCACCAGGCCCAGATCCTTGAATAGCTCCTCAATTCGATCGGACTCAGACTGCCTCATCAGCCCGGAGTCCACATAGACAGGAACCAGCCGGTCACCCAATGCCCGATGAGCAAGCATAGCGCATACCGAGCTGTCTACACCCCCAGATAAACCGATAATAGCGCGACCCTTAATATCGCGCTTGATCTCTGCAATGGCGTTCTCAATGAAACGCTCCGCATTCATGGCCATGATTAGCATGCCCGAGTCCCAAGATTTGAGGTTTACGGTGACGACATCTCCTCTGACCGTCACCCAGACTATGGCAGAATGCGGGCGGGAAATTCTTTCAGGTGATCTCAATATGAGAACTACATGAAAAATAGGGCTTTAAATTATCAGGAGAAGGATATTGTTGGTATAGGAGAGTGGGATCACTATGCCCTTGGGGAGGGCTCATCCCTCCGGCCCTCCCCGCGAAAAATATCACGATTAGCAAGGCGTCTTTTTTTCCAGATAGATCGCAGCTGCTTTATGCTGATGGGCTGAATGCGATAGCCATGAGCCGAACTGTGGAGGACATAAAAAGGAGTATTAAGAGCGGAAAGGCAACAGTTCTCACCCAGCAGGAGATCTCTGAGATGGTAGAAGAGAAAGGAGAGATCGGCCTGAAGGATGTGGACGTTGTCACCACCGCCACCCGGGCGATAATGAGCGGCACCTATGCTGTGCTCTCCTTTCCCCTGGCAGCCCCTGGCTCATTCATCCGCGCCAGCAGCGCCAGGATCAACGGCGTTCCTGCCTATCCAGGGCCGTGTCCCAATGAGCGACTGGGTATCATCGATCTGATGGTCTACGGCACCGCGCACAGCATACGCCAGCCGGATTACGGGGGAGGACACCTTTTAAGGGAGCTGGTGGAAGGAAAGGATGTCCTGGTGGAGGTTCTGGCAGAAAATGGAGACCTCCTGGAAAAGGACATCTGCCTGGATGAGATCCCCTATGCCCGCATATTCTCCACTCGCAATGCCTTCAAGAACTATGTGGCCTTCGTCAATCCCAAAGGCCTCCCCCTGAAGACCATCTTCAGCAGGCTGGAGTTTCCGCCTCATTTTGCCGCAGCCACGGTCTCTGGATGCGGCCAGATCAATCCCATCAAGAATGATCCCCACCTGGAAACTATTGGCATTGGAACCCGCATTCTCATCAATGGAGCGCAGGGATTTGTGATGGGGACGGGGACCCGCTCCATGCCCACCAGGCCTAACCTCCTCGGGATGGCGGACATGCGCCATATGGACCCGGAGTACATGGGCGGATTTGCGACCTCAGCCGGCCCGGAGTGCATAGGTTCCTGGGCGGTGCCAATCCCTGTGCTGAATGAATACATCTTAAGGAGCATACTGCTTCAGGATAGGGATATCCCTCTCACCATAATGGATGTGAATGTACGCCAGAAGATCGGCAAGTCGACTTACGGGGATGTCTGGGATTCTGTCGACCTGGAGGTACAGTTCGATCCGGAAAGGTGCAAAGGCTGCACCAGGTGCACTGCAGCGCCAGCCTGTCCCATGAATGCGATAAGCATCGAGGATGGCCGGGTTTTGCGCGATAAAACAAAGTGCTTCAACTGCGGCCTGTGCGTCTCCCAGTGCAGCGGCGGGGCATTCCAGGGGAGGCTGGGGGCCATCCGCCTGGGGGAGAGGACAATTCCCATTCAGCTCCGCCAATCGGATAGAGCAAGGGCGATGGGGTTAGCAAAAAGGCTGAAAGAGGAGATTCTGAATGGATCCTTTAGAATTACCGAGATGGTGGAACGATTGTGAGGGCGAGCAGATGCCCGGGTTCACTTCATCCCCAACCTGAAGAAGGGGTATTCGTGACCCCTCCGCGCTCCCTATGTATTAAATTCTAGTTTACTGCATGCCAAGGCGTTCCTTTATCGCCCGGACATCGGCCTGTACCTGCCTGAAGTTGTTCGCATATCCAGGCTGGATGTCATCCCTCAAGCCCTTGATCTCACCCAAGACATGAGGAATAGCGTCTGTATTTGCCTTTATCTGAGGTATGGCATCCGTATTTGCCTTTATTTGAGGTATGGCATCTGTGTTTGCCTTTATCTGAGGTATGGCATCTGTGTTTGCCTTTATCTGAGGAATAGCATCTGTGTTTGCCTTTATCTGAGGTATGGCATCTGTGTTTGCCTTTATCTGAGGTATGGCATCTGTGTTTGCCTTTATCTGAGGTATCAAGTCGGTGTTCTTTCGCACTGCTCTCAAGTCATCTCTCATATCAAGCAGCACAGGGATGGCTTTATTCAACTGGATCGTAGCGCAGAACTGAGCATACTCTCCTATCCTCATGACCTCTCCCTGAAAGTCATCAAAGACAATATTTGACACCTCGGAACGGGCGGGACGCTCTGTTTCAATCTGAGCGCAGAAGGCTTTAATCGCCTCCTCATCGCCATCAGCAAAGGCCAGGACTGCCTGGCCCTCGCTGCTTCTCATATTGTGAGCCTCAAACATCCTGATCCTATTGGACATGGCAATGCCCAACAGGAAGTAACGGTAGCTAACGTCATTAACCTTCGGACCAGTGATTGTGATCTTGAGCTTCATCTAAGTCTAAAAATAGGTTCGCCTGAGAGAAAAGGATTTGGGTTGAATTCGGCAGTATTGCATTACCCTCGCATCTCGTCCGCCATTCCTCCTGACTTGGAGTCAATGGCGTCCCTCAGTCCGTCACCAAGCAGGTTGAAGGCCAGCACTGTGATCATAATAGCTATGCCGGGGATGAATATCAGGTAGGGCGCAGAAAATATCAGCCCTTGAGAGTCGCTGAGCATCGAGCCCCACTCTGCAGTGGGCGGCTGGGCTCCCAGACTCAGGAATCCCAGGCCGGCTAGTGAGAGGATCGCTCCGGCCATGTTCAGGGTCGCCAGCAACACAACCGGCGAGACTACATTGGGCAGGATGTGTTTTATCAGGATATGCCGATCCGAGGCGCCCAGGCCAAGGAGCACTGCCGGGCCCTGGAGATCCTGGAGAGCAACATCGTCGAAGAGGATAACAAAGAAATCCATCTCGCATAATGGGCCGAGAGGATCGAGTCCAATTCCATGATTAGCTGGTGAAAGCTTGGATATGAGAGAGTAGATGGAATAGGTGGATAGAATTTATACATCTGCAAAGCATGCATCTGAAAGGGTTGATGCTGGTGCTCCTCTGCTGGCACTGCTCAAACTATAATGGAAGGATTCCTATGAACCCCGATGCGCTTAAAAGCTATCAAGAGAAGAGGAACTTCGCTGTTACCTCTGAGCCCAATCCTCCAAAGATCGCCGATAAGAGAGCGAATTCGGGCAGCCAGATCTTTGTGGTGCAAGAGCACCATTCCCGCCAGTTGCACTACGACTTTCGGCTGGAGGTAGATGGGGTTTTGAAATCCTGGGCCATTCCCAAGGGCCCCTCCATGAATCCAAAGGACAAACGCCTGGCAGTCCAGACCGAGGACCATCCGATTGAATACGCCTCGTTTGAGGGCACTATTCCCGAGGGCGAGTACGGTGCAGGAACAGTGGCCATCTGGGATCGGGGCATATACCAGAACCTTTCAAATAAGGATGGCCAGGAAATCTCCCTCTCCCAGGCCCTGAAAGGCGGCCATGCCTCATTCTGGCTAAAGGGCAAAAGGCTGCAGGGCGGCTTCGCCCTCACCAGGACCCCACGCGGCTGGCTCCTGGTCAAGATGCGGGATGAGAAGGCGGAATCATAGGACGATCTCCGCCACAAAAAGCCCGAAAGAGCACTCCACAGAAAGATAAAAAAGACATTAATTTATCCAGAACGGCCCAGGGCCTTCTTTCCCTCTTCAATCAGCTCCTTTACCTTCTGGCCGCCCATATGGCCGATCTTTTCATAAAACTCCCTGCCATGGGTCTCGGCAGTCTTCATACCCCCTTTTCTCCCCGCCTCCTGCACTGTCATCCTGCCCTTTCCTTTCTTTTCCCTTCTCTCTTTCTCTTCCAACAGAACATACCTCCGCTCATTTGACTGCAGGACGGGATCTTCCTTCCTGCTCTGGGCGCTTTTCTCTATCTTTGCGACAGTTT
>NZ_DAKC01000040.1:30541-48908 GCF_002496465.1 Methanosaeta sp. UBA356
TTACTAATCATAACTTCTTTAAATATTTATGTTTTGGTCTTGAATCGCAAATTCTCTGTGGTTCTTGGAGACACTGCAAAAACAAAACCACAGAGACGCAGAGGCACAGAGAACAAAAAAAAGAAGGGGGATCATGCTCCCTGAAAAAAAGGTAAAAAACTCTGTGTCTCTGTTCCTCTGTGGTTCCGTCCGTCAGTTAGCAACTGGCAATATGCAACGCAACCACAAAGCACACAAAGGAGACAAAGACCGCACCAAAGGATTATTGGGCTATCAAGAACTGGATTACCTTTGCGAGGCCTTTGTGATCTTTGTGCTCTTTGTGGTTAAAATCCGTTATCTGTAATCCAATCAAACACAGAGCCTTCACTGATCGATCCTAACAATAGAATCCAGTTCATACCCGATTCTCGTCACCGTCATCTCGGAGGCTAAAGCCCGAGCCATGCTCACCAGATCCAGATACTCCTCCGCCTGAAGGATCTCCTCTTTCTCAGCCCTGGTCATGGGCTTATTGGGAACGGCAGTGCAGGACTTCGTCACCATGGTTACTTCATAGGTGCCAATCTTCCGAGCCAGATCGATTATCTCCGACTTGTCCATGGCAATGAGTGGATGATATATCGGGACCCCGATAGCTGCCTGCTCTGCCAGGATGTTCTCCGCTGTCTGGCTGGCCACCTGGCCCATGGAGTAGCCGGTGACCACTCCGAGCGCCCCCTCCTTCTCCATTACCTGGGCCGCTATCCGGTACATCAGGCGCCGGCAGAGGATGCAGGTGGCGCGGGGATAATGCATCTGGATCTTCTCAATCCCCTTTTTTATGGGAACGGTGATGAAGTTGATCTTCCGGCCGCAGGTCCACTCCGCCAGAACCTGGACGCATCTTTTGGACTGATCTATGGAATCGGCATAAGGCCGGGAGTCGAAATGCAGCAGTGAGACCGTACAGCCCCTTCTCATCATCATCCAGGCAGCCACAGGCGAATCGATCCCCCCGGAGATCATCGCCAGCATCCTCCCCTGAGAGCCCATGGGCAGGCCACCCAGGCCCGGCGTGACCTCGGTGAAGATGTATGTCCCCTCTCTTCTCGCCTCGACGAATATCTCCATCTGAGGGTCCCTGAGGTTGACAGATGCGCCAGTGGCCAGTCGAACCGCTTCGCCCACCTTCTGTCCAATCTCTACGCTGGAGAACGGGACCCCAAACCTCCGGGGCCGGATGGCAAATGTCTGGATGGCTGCGCCTGACTGCATTGCCCTCTCCATCGTCTTCGCCGCCACCTCCACTGCCGCCCGGCTTATATCCTCCAGGTTGGAGGGCACACTTTGGGCAGGACTCGCGGAGACAACTCCAAAAACCTGGGAGGCAATCGCGGCCGCCCTCACATCTGGGGTATGGACGAAGATCCGGCCTTCGCTCCCGGAGATCCTGTGATCCACACCGGCTTTATTCAAACAAAAGGCTATATTGCTCTTTAAGATACGCTCCCAGCTCTGCCTGGTCCAGCTATCCTTGAGAGCGATTTCCCCGTAGCGTACCAGCACTACGTCCTGGGAAATCATGTTCTGATCTGAGTGGCCTTTATTGATCTCCTTATCTTCTTTACTCTGGAACCAGAGGCGGTATATTTCTGCATCGGACCGGGCTTCTTATAAGTGGTCTCGGCCTTGGTTACCTGCCTGACCTGGCCCTTTCTGCCCTTGATCTTGACCCATTCTACGCTTCCTGTCTTTCCCATGGGATCACCCTATCAGATCAGGATTTAAAAAGGTTGTGATTAGATCGATTGGGCCCCAGTAGTCCAAACGGAATATTTTTAACCATCCCTCCCGTTAGCCTGCAGGTGAAGAGCGATATAGAGCTTCCTATAATCCATCCAAAAAAATCAATAGCTCTAATCGCTGTAGGCCTTTTCATCTACTCTCTTTATCTCTACTATGCCGGCTACCAGGATGCAATCGATACCCTGAGGAGCGCGGCTATCAGCCTTTTTGCTCTGGCGGTAGTTCTCGCCCTGCTGGGGGTACTATGCGATGCACTGGCCTGGAGAGCCATTGCCCTCAAGTTCAATTATAAAGTGCCCGTCAAAGACATCTTCCTGATTTACCTGTCCTGCGGCTTCATGAACAATCTCATCCCCTCGGGCAGCTTCTCCGGAGAGACGACCCGGGTCTACTTCCTGGAAAAGCTTGATGGCGGATGCCGTATCGACCAGTCCTCAGCCACAGTGGCTACGACCAGGATCATCACCGCCATCCCCTTCTTCCTGGGAACGGCCATTGGCCTCGCATATCTGGACCTGGTCACAAATGCCCCTCCCTGGGCCCTGGCCACATGCTATGCCATTGCCCTGGTCCTGCTCCTCCTGAATGCCACATTCTTTGGCATCTGCTTTGCCGACAACTGGCTGGAGAGAATTGCATTCAGCATCATCAAGTACGCCGAGCGCATATTGCATGTGCATATAGACCAGAATCAATGCAGCCGCATACTGGGCAGGTTTCATCATTCCATGATGCTGCTGGCGGAGCATAAAAGGACCCTTTTCATCAGCACCTTCTGGGCACTGGCAGGCTGGCTGTGCATGACCACGGTTGCAGTTGTGGTCTTCCGGTCGATGGGCGTCATCGTCTCATTCTGGGCAGTTCTGGCAGTATATTCGGTCATGATATTCCTGCAGATGCTGCCCATATTCCTCCCCGGCGGTGTGGGGCTTGTCGATATTGTAATGAGCACTCTTTTCACTGCCATTGGAATCCCCGTGCATACTGCAGTTGCGGCAACCATCCTCATCCGGCTCGTTCAGCTCTGGATGCTCACCGCCATTGGCGGGCTGGCCACCGCCTACCTGGTCAAGAAGATCAACCGAAAAAATCTTGTCACCAGGGCAGAAGAAAGGTTAGCAAAAGGCTTTTAAAGACAACATACCACTAGGAGCACTCGCTATTGGGACAGTGGGGTAG
Source organism: Methanosaeta sp. UBA356 (assembly GCF_002496465.1). NCBI lineage: Archaea > Methanobacteriati > Methanobacteriota > Methanomicrobia > Methanotrichales > Methanotrichaceae > Methanothrix > Methanosaeta sp. UBA356. The sequence continues at coordinate 33,509 of NZ_DAKC01000040.1, forward strand.
CCTGGTCTATCCTCGAGGGTTTGGGACTCTTGGACCGCGGTTCGAATCCGCGCTGTCCCATTTAATCAGATCAACACTACTTTTTTGCAGCATATGCAGGCCTTCTCAAGCTCTCTGGTATCCATTCCCGGAAAATGATCGATCAGGCAGAGGTCAGCGGGCGAGGCCCTCTCAAAGAGCCTGGCAAGATCGCCATGATAAACCTGTATATCGCAGGCACCGCTGGCATGGCCTACCAGCACCGGTTCCGTTCCGACCTCTTGTGAGGAGACCTGAGGATACTCTATTCTCTCTATCCCCAGAAGATCTCGATTGGCTTTTAGGTTGAGGAGAACGTTTTGCACCGCGGGCAGCCAGACATCGTTCAGTACTACCTCCTTGGCGCCGGCCAGGGCGCACATCAGCCCCAGCGTTCCCGGACCGCACAGCCCATCCACCACCCGAGATGCCTTTCCCTGCAGCATGAGTTGCTCTATGATCCTCATCTTGGGGGCGCTCTGCCTGGAGAACTCGATATGAATCTTCGACTGGCTCTTGTAGATGACAAGCTCGCCAAAGAGGCTCTGGCAGACGTCAGCCCTCAGATCGGATCCGGCTAATAGTGCATTCTCCAGGGGCGCCGTGCCTTTTTTATGCATTCCAGGAACGCCCTGGAAGAGGATAACCCCTCTGATCTCCGGTATCCGTTGCACCATTGCCTGGGCAGCCTCACGGGATATGTTCTCTCCCTGGATGATCAGGCTGTCCGGCCCCAGACGGGGGGAGTAGGCCAGGGGATAGCCCACAACCACCAGCGGCGATCCGACGCTTCTCAGCGTTTCCCGCTCGTCGCGCAGACCGAAATCATGCAAGACATGAAGGGCATCCAGCATCACCGCATCCAGCGTCGCTCTTCCGCAGGAGGAGCACCTTTTTACCCTTCCGGGCAGGTCCCTGCACCCCCGGGTTTTGTCCAGATTCGGCTCCGGCGGGCAGTCGGGGCAGGCTAAATACCTCTCATCAATACTAGCTAAGACCGCTGCCGCGGGTTCAGCAAATGCTTTTTCGGAATCAGGATACTTCATGTTCGGCCAGTCCCCTGGAAGTATCTCAATATTTTCCCGAAACAAATATCTTATCCCGGAGAAAAGTTTGTAAATAAGAAAAGCATTAGGGCGGCGAAGGTGGTTTTTGACATGGCACAAAGAGGCATCAGGGAATATGACGCAAAGAATCTGCTAGCTAGATACCTTCCCGAGTACCTCGATGATTTCTCATATAAAGGGAACCTGGCATTAGTTGGTCCTGAGACGGATATAGAAGGGCTTGAGGCAGAAAATCCGTGGCTGAAGACGACCAGGCTTGTGGTCAAGCCTGACCAGCTCTTTGGAAAGAGAGGGAAGCTGGGCCTTGTTCTTCTGGATGCGGACTGGGAGGAAGCAAAGGAATACCTCAATGAGAAAATGGGCCTAGAGGTTACCATAGGAGGAATAACCGGGAGGCTGTCCTATTTCCTGATAGAGCCTTTCACACCCCACAAAGAGGAGTACTATGTGGCTATCAGCTCGGATTATGAAGGGGACAACATCTTCTTCTCAATGGATGGCGGCGTCGGGGTGGAGGAGAACTGGGAGAAGGTAATATCTATCCATGTGGACTCCTTGGAAGGAATCGATGCTCTGGACGTAGGCTCCAAGCTGCCGGCAGAGCTGGGAGATAAGAGAGCGCTGGTGGAGGAATTCATCACCGCCTTATGGCGGTTTTATAGCGATACCGGCTTTGCCTACGTGGAGATCAATCCCTTCACATTCTCAGGCCGCGGAATCGTCCCGCTGGATATGGTGGCGAAGCTGGATGACGCAGAAGAGTACTGGCAAAAGAAGAGATGGTCGGAACTGGCATTCCCTGAACCATTCGGCAGGACTCCTTCCAAGGAGGAGCTCTTCATCAAGGAGATCGACTCCAAGACCGGAGCCTCTCTGAAGCTCACCATCCTCAACCCGGAGGGAAGGGTCTGGACGATGGTCGCCGGCGGCGGAGCGAGCGTGATCTATGCCGATACCATCTGCGATTTGGGTCACGCCGATGAGATGGCCAATTATGGTGAGTACAGCGGTGATCCCAATACCGAGGAGACCTACCACTACACCTGTACCATCCTGGACCTGATGACCCGGAGCAAAAATCCCAACGGGAAGGTGCTCCTCATCGGCGGGGCCATTGCCAACTTCACCGATGTGGCCAAGACCTTCAAGGGAGTGGTCATGGCCCTGGAGGAGTACCAGCAGAAGCTGCAGGAGGCCGATATTGAGATCTATGTGCGCCGGGGAGGGCCGAATTACGAGCAGGGCTTGAAGCTCATGCGGGATCTGGGCAAAAGGCTTGGCGTTCCCATCCAGGTTCACGGACCGGAGACCCACATGACGAGAATCGTCCCCCTGGCACTGGAGGAGAATCAATGAGCAGGAAAGATTACGTTCTCTTTGACATAAATACAAAAGCATTCGTCTATGGCTACCAGACCAATGCCATCCAGCGCATGCTGGACTTCGATTATGTCTGCAAGCGCTCGTCGCCCAGCATCTCGGCTATCATTAATCCAAGCAGAGCCGGGATCCATAAGGCATTTTGGGGAACCAAAGAGATAATCCTGCCCATGTACAAGACCATCCCCCTGGCAGCTCTTGCCTATCCAGAGGCAGATGTGATGGTCAACTTTGCCAGCCACCGATCAGCTTTTGAGACCACCATGGAAGCGCTGAAGGAGGATACCATTCGCATCGTCGCCGTCATCGCCGAAGGCGTGCCTGAGAGGCAATCCAGGGTGATGGCCGCCACAGCTAGGAAACTGGACAAGATCGTCATCGGTCCGGCGACGGTGGGGGGGATGACTGCAGGTGCCTTCCGCATAGGGAACACCGCCGGTACCATCGAGAACATCATCGCCTCCAAGCTATATCGACCGGGATGCGTGGGCTTCGTCTCCAAATCGGGTGGCATGCTCAATGAGGCATTCAATATAATCTCCAGAAACTCCGATGGCATCTATGAAGGAGTGGCCATCGGAGGAGACCGTTATCCCGGATCGAACATGCTCGACCACATCCTCCGCTATGAGAGAAATCCAGCCATCAAGATGATCGCCTGCCTGGGCGAGCTGGGCGGTGAGGACGAGTACATGATCATCCAGGCCCTCAAAGAGAAGAAGATCACCAAACCTCTGGTGGCCTGGGTCACAGGCACCTGCTCGCCCTACCTTCCGGCCAGCGTCCAGTTTGGCCATGCCGGTGCCAAGGCCAACACCGAAAAGGAGACTGCTCAGGCTAAAAACGATGCCTTCCGCCAGGCAGGAGCATATGTGCCCAGGTCTTTCGATGACTATGGAGAAATGGTGCGCCAGGTCTACGATATGCTCCTCACTCGGGGTATAGTGCAGAAGTTCGATGAGCCTGAGGTTCCCCGCATCCCCACGGACTACAGCAAAGCTCTGGCCACTGGCGATATCCGCAAGCCCACCACATTCATCTGCACGATATCCGATGACAGCGGCGAGGAGCTGCTGTATGCAGGAAAGAAGCTATCCGATGTCCTGGACCGGAAGATGGGAATAGGTGGGGTCATCGGCCTGTTATGGTTCAAGAAAGAGCTCCCAGAATATGCCGCCCACTTCATTGAGCTGGTCATCCAGATCGTGGCGGACCACGGCCCGGCGGTCTCGGGAGCACATAATGCCATAGTTGCCTCCTGTGCGGGAAAGGATCTGATCTCATCGTTATGCAGCGGGCTTTTAACCATCGGCCCCAGGTTTGGGGGGGCAATCGACGATGCCGCCCGGGAGTTCAAGCGGGCACAAGAGACCGGCCTCGCCCCGGAGCAGTTTGTGGGCGAGATGAAAAAGAAGGGTATTAACATCCCTGGCATAGGCCACAAGATCAAGAGCGTAAAGAACCCGGACAAGAGAGTCCAGCTGCTCATCAGCTATGCCCGGGCCAACTTCCCCTCGACCGAGCTTCTGAACTATGCCCTGCAGGTAGAGGAGCTCACCACCGCCAAGAAAGGTAACCTGATACTGAATGTCGACGGGTGCATCGGTATTCTGTTCATAGACCTGATGAGTTCCTGCGGCGCCTTCAGCAAAGAGGAGATCGATGAGGTGGTGCGCCTGGGATATCTGAACGGCCTCTTTGCTCTGGGCCGCAGCATCGGCCTGATAGGTCATATCCTGGATCAGAAGCGACTCGGCTCCCGGCTCTACCGCCACCCGGCAGAGGATATCGCCTATATGATGCCCTCGGAGGAAGAGATTCAGTGCAAAAGAGATCGATAACAGATGCCTGAGATAATGGAGGATCGCCATTGAATGAGAGCATAAGCAGCACTGTGGAGAAAGGGACTTGGCGACTATAAGCCAGAAGATACTCTCCCGCGCCTCCGGCTATGACGGGATGGCAGAGCCTGGGGAGATCGTGGAGGCGGAGATAGATTATGCCATGTCTCATGACGGGACATCGGTGCTGGCCATCAGATCCTTCCGGGAGATGGGGTCAGAAAAGGTTTGGGACCCGGATAGAGTGGTTGTGCCATACGATCACATCGTCCCGGCCAACAATGAGACCGCTGCCGATCTGCAAAGAGAGGTGAGAAACTGGGCCCGCGAGCAGAATATCTCCCACTTCTTCGACTGCGGCACAGGGGTCTGCCATCAGGTCTTCCCAGAGCAGGGCTTCGCCCTTCCCGGCACACTGCTGGTGGGAGCGGACTCACATTCCTGTACCTATGGCGCTTTTGGAGCCTTCGGCACAGGCGTTGGGGCAACTGACATGGCCGAGATCTACTCCGCTGGCCGGTTATGGTTCAGGGTGCCCGAGACCATAGGAATAAAGGTGGAGGGAAGACTCGCTCCATTCGTCTCTGCCAAGGACATTGCTCTCCAGGTGATAGGAGATCTGGGTGCAGATGGCGCTACCTACAAGGCGGTCGAGTATATCGGTCCCGCCATTGAAGGTCTGAGCATATCAGGAAGGATGACCCTCTGCAACCTGGGGGTGGAGATGGGGGCTAAGGCGGCCATCGTCCCGCCGGATGAGAAGACAGATGAGTGGCTCCGTGGCCGGGCGCGCCAGCCGTACACTCAGGTTTTCTCTGATCCGGATTCATACCAGCAGCAATATGATTACGATATAGCTGAGCTTGAACCCCAGGTGGCGGCCCCCTTCCGGGTGGACAACGTCCGGCCGGTCTCTGAATTGGCGGGGCTAAAGATAGATCAGGCCTTCATAGGCACCTGCACCAATGGCAGACTGGAAGACCTGGAGGCGGCTGCCGGGATACTGAAGGGGAAGAAGGTTCGAGCCAGAACCCTGGTAATACCCGCTTCAAGAGAGGTTCTGCTCGATGCGCTTAAGAGGGGAATCATCCAGACTCTGGTGGAAGCGGGTGCCATGATCGGTCCTCCGGGATGCGGTCCCTGCCTGGGAGCCCATATGGGGGTCCTGGCAGAAGGAGAGGTGTGCGTCTCCACCTCCAACCGGAACTTCCCAGGAAGAATGGGAAAAGGAGGATTGGTCTATCTGGCCAGCCCTGCTACTGTTGCCGCTTCCGCTCTCCAGGGCCGTCTGGCCGTGCCCGGGGTTTCTAAATGAGGTTTGATCTGCACGTCCATTCCAACTGCTCAGATGGACGGGACGATGTCAGGACTATTCTGAGGGCTGCCGCTCGCCGGGACCTCGACGGCCTGTCGATTACCGATCACGATACATTGAGAGGATCCCAGCAGGCGATGAAGATCATCCAAGAGGATAAGCTGGATCTGATACTCATCCCCGGAGCAGAGGTCACAACCTCAGAAGGCCATCTGCTGGTCCTGGGCATTGAGGATCTGCCTCCCAGAGGGCTCAGCCCGGAGGAGACCACAGACCTGGCCCGCGAGCAGGGAGGGATCGCTATAGTCCCCCATCCATATCACCCCTTCCGCCATGCCATCGGGCGCATACCGGAGTGCGATGCTGTGGAGGTCTACAACTCCAAGCACCTCTTCGGCATAGCCAATGCCCGGGCGCTGATCGGAGCAAAGAGGCGCCACCTTCCTGCAGTCGCAGGGAGCGACTCGCATTTTGCCGCCACTGTGGGCCTCGGAGTCACGGAGATAGAGGCAGCAGATGCATTCGAGGCGATAGAGGCCATCCAGGCGGGAAGGACAAGGATCATAGGCAAGAGAACACCTCCCAAGTTCTTCATCGGGAATACGTTCAAGTCGATATACCTGATCCTGACCACGGGAGGAGGACGAAGGAGAAAGGCCTAAATTCTTTGCGGGGGAGAGAACCACGGTGATGCGGGGAAGAGTGGTGGGCGGACTGGGCCAGGGGCAGTACTATATCTCGCGAAAGGGCTATCGCCATCAGTTCATCCAGAAGCTGGGATTTGTGCCCTTTCCCGGCACGCTTAACATAAAGCTCGATGAGCCCTTCAATCCCGGTCCTCATCAGATCCTCATAGAGGGATTTCGAGAGGAGGAGAGGTCTTTTGGGGAATGCAGGTGCTATAAGATAAAATTAAATGGCCTGGAGGGGGCAATCATCCGGCCAGACAGGAGCTCTTATCCTCCGGATCTGGTGGAGATCATATCTCCCCTGCGGCTGCGGGATGAGCTGAGGCTCGATGATGGCGATATAGTGGAACTGATACTGCAATGATACTCATGGCGGGGAAAAACTCCTCTTTTGAAGGTTAATTTTATCCCATAAGCGATGACAAATGATCCTGATGCCAATGGATAAACGCTCCTTCTGGACAGGGGTCCTGTCAATCTGCCTTCTCTTGACCTGTGCTTTGATCCTCTTCGAATCCGCTCCTACCTCAGCCACCACCGGCGGTACCTCCATCCCTAACTCTGACTTTTATTTGAGAGAGGCTATGAATTACAGCCAGAATGGCTCATATCCCCTGGCCTTGGAGAGAATCAACCTATCGCTGGAGATCGATGACGAGTTGGCCGAAGCATGGCTGCTCAAAGGACGGATCCTCTTCGGGCTGGGGTATCTTCAAGAAGCAATTCGCTCCCTCGACCAGGTTCTGAGGATAGATCAGTCCCTCGATGAGGCCTGGAGCCTGAAAGGAGAGATAATGATGGAGACAGGAAGGTACAGAATGGCCCAGCTATGCTTCGACAGCGCCCTGCGCCTCGATCCCGGGAACATGACCCTCTATAACCGCCTTGCTCAGTCCCAGTTGATGCTCGAGGACTACGATCACGCCCTGAGAAGCTATAAGAAGGCGCTGAGCCTGGAGGCCAACAACACAGAGATCCTGTTCAACCAGGGAGATCTGTTCCTCACCCTGGCTCGCTATCCTGAGGCCCTGAATAGCTTCAACCTCCTGCTGGAACAGAATAAGAGCGACATTCTCGCCCTGAAGGGCAGAGCAGAATGCTACCGCCAGCTCGGCCAGGTCGATAGGGCAGAAGAGGACTATTATACGGTACTGGAGAAAAACCCGGAGGACTTCGAATCATGGCGGGGACTGGGCATGGTCCGCTATGCCACTGAGGATTACAGCTCCTCGCTCCAGGCCTTCGATCAGGCCCTGAAGATCAATCCCCATGATATCCAGACGATTCTTGGCAAAGGCGATCTTCTCCTGGCCAGGGGGAACTTTTCGTCAGCTCTAGAGAGCTATTCCGCTGCCCTCCTGCTAAAGAAAGATAACGTCTCTGCCCTTTACGGAAAAGGGCTGGCTCTTAGCAGTCTGGGCAGAGAAAAGGAGGCAAATAAGTGCTATCGCCGGATCCTGGAGCTGGAGCCCGACAACATCATTGCCCTGCAGAAGATTGCAGACGACCTTCTGGAGAGGAATGAATCAATTCAAGCAGCAGAGCATTATGGCCTAATTCTGGGACAGGACCCGAAGAACGCAAGAGCGCTGCTGGGAATGGCAAAAGCGCAGTTGGATCTCGGGGACCTCGACCAGGCCCTGCAGTCTTATGAGGAGCTTCTTGGACACGATTCTAATAGCTCCGCCGCCTGGATAGGAAGAGGAGAGATTCTCCTATTGCAGACGAATATAGATCCGGCTATAGAGAGCTTCAATAGAGCATTGGATATCGAGCCGCAAAATCCGGACGCTCTCATGGGATTAGCAGAAGCTCTCCATCAAAAGGGAAGACTTGAAGAAGCCCGCAGCTACTATGAGGCCGCTATAGCAGAAGAGCCCAGCGTCCGGGGCTACAGAGGACTGGGGAACATCCTCTGCGCCCAGGGGGAGTACGGCCAATCCATTCCCCTCTTTGAAAGTGCTCTCAGCCAAGAGCCAAGTGACACCGAGAGCCTGATGGGAAAAGGGCTGGCTCTGGCAGCCACAGGCAATAGCTCTGGAGCCCTGCAGTGCTTTAATGAGATCGTCTCCCTCAATCCGGAGGACTCCGCCGCCTGGTCTAATCGGGGGAGCATTTTTGCTGCCTTGGGAAGATACGATGAGGCAAGAGAAAGCCTGCAAAAAGCAGCTGGGATCAGTTCATCCTCAGCGGACATCTGGTACAACCTGGGCCAGGTGTACAGATTGATGGACAGACATAACCAATCCAGGCAAGCCTTCGAGAATGCAACCAGGCTATCTCCTGATGATCCCGTTCTGTGGCTGGAGCTGGGCCTGGCCCAGGAGAGGACTGGAGAAGCTAAGCTGGCTCTAAAGAGCCTCCAGAGGGCCGTCGTCCTCGATCCAAAGAATGAATTCGCTCAATACTCCCTGGCCCTGGCACTTGCTGGGCAGGGCCGTTTCCAGGAAGCACTCCAGGCCTTCGAGAGAGTGCTAGAGATAAACCCAAAGAACGATCTGGCTAAATACAGCATCAATGTGACCAGTAGCCAGCTTTATTGATTCAGAGCAGAAAGGCCGGAATTACAGTGGAAACCCGGAGGCGGTGGAAAAGGGTTGATGCTCTTCCGGCCAATATTTTTTATCTACCCTCTGCTCCTCTTTTCTCATAGCTGTTTTGGCGCTGATAATTATGACTTGGTATCAATTCAGGCTCGATCATCTCAATCAGTCTATACTGCCTGTTGTTTCTGTTTCCCCTTTTTTCCAGCAGACCATCGCGGTTCATTCGCGATAGATAAGTAGAGACTGTGCTGAGCTTGATATCGTCCGCTACGGTCTCATACCGCTCCCTCAGCTCCTGAGATGTAAACCAGGTATTGGAGAATTCGAATTTGATGAAGTGCTCTAGGCGGTCCATGAGAGTGCCGCTGCTGCGGTAATCACGTGCAGTCGCTATTGCTCCCCTTTCATCTTTGCTATCGAAGATACCGGAAGCTGAGAGAAAGCCTATGATCTTATCCCTTAAGGCCTCCTTATCTATGCTTTGCGACTCAAATTCGTGAGATGATTTGAATCCGCCATCTTCTATCTCAATCCGGATCCTCATGCTCTCCTCCGCTTATCCTTCCAGTAGTATTGCCATCAGGATATCAATTCGAAAGCTGGGAGGGTTGATTCTTCCCCAGAGGAGCAATACCGCTTGAGATTGATGCCCTTGCTGTCTCTAATCCTGGAGAGCCTCGATTGATCAGATTTCTCCAGGTTCATATGCAATGTAAATAGCTTGATCTGTCCTCTCAATTGTATCCCCCTCCGCAAATCCATCTCGCTTCGTTCCGCTCTCTGTCACTTGACCGGATCAGCAAGATTGCTCACCTTCCTGATCCGATCCACAGCTTCTCGTGCCATCCCTTCATCCGACAGATAGGCTGAGCAAGACCATTTGCCTGGTCTCCCTTTAAACAAGGCCAAACTTCCCTTGCTCGCATACCTTGCCTTGCTGCACCTCGATCCCAGCTCTGCCAACAGCTGCTCATTGCCGTCCCTTTCCAGCCACGAGCATCTTGATCTATCCAGGCAGTGGATCATCCCATCGCCCGTTCACAAGCCGTCCCTTCCCAGCTGTGAACAGTCATTCAGAAAGATGATCAACCAGGATCCTTATGCACTCCTTCTTGCTACCCCTTGTGCCATTTGTATATGAGAAGCGGACTAATTGTGAAGCAATTATACAACCATCGAAAGACCATTTTGAGATCATCGATATCCCCTTCATTGCTACTCCCGATGCCATCCCTATTGGTAGACGTTCCAGTCGGATTGTGGTGAGCTTGCCATCAAGAACTTTTAGCCCTACCACAATTGTTGTGATGGAGCAAATCGCTCCGATGCCCCAGATATGCTCACTCGACACTGCTTCTACTTCTCAGATATACTGCAAAGGTTCATCCATCCCCTCAGACGAATAAGCCCTCCATCCGCCCTGTCAATATGTATTGAGACAGGTTGTCTGGCCATTTTGGCACAATGTAAACCTGGTTTTAGTGGTATATAAAACTTTCCAATAGTCGATAGTTGTAGTAAGTTGCTTAAAACATCTATTAAAGCTTATTTTCGAGAATAAATCCAAAATAGTAGTCAGAATAGTATTTCACACAATGGCCACATGACCGAGAAATCTTGTTAAAACTGGTTGTGAAAAGTGTGTTCAGGCGATTACTACTATCATAACAGATATCAGTAGGCATCGTCTTTTTGCGCGGAGGTTTTTATTCTCTGTGAAACCATTTCACAATGGCAGCCAATATCGAAAATTTTAGAAGAAGACACATGAGACGATTGGTTTGCTAAAAAAATTTTTAGAAGTTATGCGCGCGGGACGCGCGGCATAGAGGCGATAATGTGATAGGAGATGATTGATGAGATTTATGATGTGAAATATTGTGAATTGTCTAAGACGCCTGGTGGAGCTCGAAGTACTCATCTATCAACCAGTCTCCGACCTCTTTAAGATATCTGCGTCTTCGCTCATCTTCAGCAATTAATTGAAAAACTTCAGAGAGATCCTCGTCCATCAGATCATGTTATTCGCTTGCGACATTTAAACCTATCGAATCTATGTTCTGCTCTTTATTATCCTTGGATCTTCCCCTCCCCAGGATCAGAGCAACGTAATAGGGCTCAGAGCTCCTCTTCAATGGCCCGGCATGAATAGGATGGTCTCCGCAAATAATCAGCAGTGTCTTTTCATCTGCCTCTTCTGTGATATCGCCAATGCAGCGATCGATATGCAAAACAGCGCTACGAATGCCGCTCCATTCCCGACCCATGTGCACGCTTTTGTCGATTCCAATAAAATAAGAGACGAGAAGCCTGGGGCCCTCTCGCAGGGATTGCAGGGTCATGCTGCAGGCCTCTCGATCAAACTCCTCCGGAGGAATGCGGTCCGATATTCCATGGATGATCTCGATCAGACCCTCGTAGACCTCAGCTCCGTTTGTCTCCATTATCACCGCAGATCGCAGACCTGCAGCGCTGGCGATCTCAGGCAGGCTGAGGATGCTTGAGGCCTTTGCCCCTGCCTTATCAAAGATCTTATGATGCTCGGGCACAAGGCCGCTCAGAATGCTGGCGATGGCAGGAGTGGTGTGATTGGAGACTGCTTTGGCTCTGAGAAGAATTCCATCATCTATTAGACGAGATGTATTCTTCAGACAGGGCAAGAGATGCATCAGCAGGTCATATCCCAGGCTGTCTACTATTATGATTGCGGCATTCCTGCAGCCCCAGCCCTCCACCAGATCGATTGCCCTGCCATCATTGAGAGGCAACTGGATTCCCAGCAATCGAGCGACAGTGGGCGCTATATCGAGCTGGCTGAATGTTCGCTCTGATTCGGTAGTCGGCTCTGATTCGGTGGTGGTCATGAACATCAATGCCTCCTACTATCTCAACTCATATAATATCCCATCCAGTCTGCATGGTCAATAGCAGACAGCTCCTCGCCGGTCTTAAATAAGAAAAGAGAAAACGCAAAGGAGACCATGATGATAAAGAAAGCCTCCCAGATCATCGTTGCAGCGTTGTTGATCCTGGTTATGGGAGATGCTATAGCATCGAATTTGAACATCGACTACAGTCATAACGTTGCCGGAACCGGCACCGTCATGACCAATTTCGAGATGGGCTCTCCGGAGAACACCAAAGCCATTGGAGAGGTTCATGGAACAGGCGAGATATTGAACAAGTACATATTCTCCACCAACAGCTCTGAGAACATCACCATTCTGGATCAATTCCTGTTCACAAAAGCACAACCATCCAATGTTACCACCATTAAAAGCTATCCCGTGATGGAGAGAATGCCGGGCAGCTTCAGGCTTCTGGGAACGAGCTGGTCGGGACAAATCAATGCGGAGAAGATCATCTTCGCCCCGAGCCAAAGACTTATAAATTATTCATCAAATTGAAAGTGATATGGCAAAAGGGGCAGATGCCATGGACATATCCCTGAAGCTCGATAAGCTGAAGGAGCTATGCAAAGACTGCACTGATTCTATCTGCAGGCAAAAGGAGATTTTGGTTGTCTCCCATGTGGATGCAGATGGGCTCACCGCTGCTGCCATAATATGCGCCGCCCTGGATAGGCATAACATCGACTACAAGCCCCTCTTCTTCCGGCAGCTTGATGAGAACGCTCTGGAGGAGGTTGCCGACCAGGGTGCGGATCTGGTCATATTCACCGATCTGGGCAGCGGGATGATCCAGGAGATCCTGGACAGGAACCTGCAGGCCATCGTAGCCGATCATCATAAGCCCAAAGCCTGCCCAGCACAACCCCTGGCCCACATCAACCCTCATCTGGTGGGAGCAGATGGAGCAAACCAGCTTAGCGGCAGCGGTAGCGCTTTTCTTCTGGCCAGAGCCCTGGCATCCAGCCCTGGCGCTAACGACGATCTGGCAGCTTTAGCGGTGGTGGGGGCGGTGGGAGACCTGCAGGATATGGCCAGCGGTCAGCTTATCGGTCTGAACCGCTACATCCTGGACATAGGCTCAAGAGCAGGAGCAGTCCATTTCTCCAGAGACATCAAGCTCTTTGGCAAACAGACCCGCCCGGTCTACAAGATGCTGGAGTACTCCCAGGATCCATACCTTCCCGGCCTCTCAGGAAAAGAGGACGCCTGCATTGCATTTCTTAAGGAGGTGGGAATAAGCCTGGGTGGAGAGAAGTGGAGGCGCTGGATAGATCTCAGCCAGGAGGAGAAGGCCTCATTGGTCACAGCCATCGTTCAGAAAGGGCTGCGCAATGGCATTTCCAATATCAGGCTGGAAAGGCTGATCGGAGAGGTCTATATCCTGCTGAAGGAGAGGGAGGGAACCGAGCTCAGAGACGCCTCTGAGTACTCCACCCTGCTGAACGCCACCGCCCGTTATGGTCATGCCGGGGTGGGGCTGGAGGTATGCCTAGGAGATAGGGATAAGGCCTTCAATGAAGCCCATACCCTCCTGGGCCAGCACCGCCAGAACCTGGTGGCTGGCTTGAAGCTGGTTTCAAAGAGGGGAATCACCCCATTGAACAGCATCCAGTACTTCGACGCCGGAGATGCGATTTTGGATACGATAATAGGAATCGTGGCCGGCATGAGCTTCCAGATGGCAGACCGCAGCCGGCCTATCCTCGCTTTTGCTCAGAATGTGGAAGGGGATCTCAAGGTATCTGCCCGGGGTACCCAGGATCTGGTCCGCTCCGGCCTGGACCTGGCACATGCCCTATCCCTCTCCGCCCAGGCGGTTGGAGGGGTGGGCGGAGGCCATAACGTCGCCGCCGGAGCGACCATTCCTCTGCAGGCAAAACAGGAATTCCTGGAAAAGATGGACCGCATCGTGGCCGAGCAGCTTTCCTGCAAAAATAATATAAAATAAAATATATAGGACGAATTCTTTCAGTTAACACTCATGCGCAGGGAAGAGAGCCATAACCACACTCATTCATATGGTCTTTGGCCACTATTATCTGCTCCTCGATGCTGAAGTTGCCTATGAAGAGGTGGTTGATCCGCGATTGCTCATGCTTCAAATCCCCCTTCTCTGGATCCAGAACTAGATAGCCTAAGCGTCCAATGCCAATGAAATCCGCATCGATAGCTATCTCGGTGAGATTGGCCTCTGTTCGCAATTCCATCTTTGTCGAGAGGCGGGTGGCATCGGTAAACTCCTTGGTCGCCGTCATTTGCAGGGGATAATTTTTAACTGTTGTGCTCTCGCGAAACTTCTGGTCATAGGAGAAGAGGTGGGCATTAGGATTGCTCTTGCTGCCTATTTCCATCAAATAATGATCTGCATTGATCGGAACCAGGAGGACAAGCAGAATCATCAACCCGGAGAGTCCCGCCACGATCCGGCCTCTTGTCGCTATGATATTATCACATCTCCCTAAATAGGCTCCACCAGTACTCTTCATCCATCTCTGCAGAATAGACAGTCACTGCCGGCCCTTCCATGAAGGCCTTATCCTTCTCAAAGTTAATGATCAGCGGCCCACCTTTCGTCTCCACCAGCACCTCATCCCCGACCAGCCCCATTCTGCGGGCAACGCTGGCAGAGGCCACCGCCCCGGTTCCACAGGAGAATGTCTCGCCCTCTACCCCTCGCTCGAATGTTCTGATCTGCAGTGATGAGCCCAGCTTGACGAAATCGACGTTTGCTCCCTCCGGAAAAACGCTGCAATGCCTTATTGGTGGTGCCGCCTCGTAGATATCTATGTCCAGGTCATCCACAAAGATAACAGCATGAGGAACACCAGTATTCACTGCACAGACCCTGAATTCCCCCATCTGCTCGTCCATGAGATCACCAGAACCGCAGGCGGGAATGGATGGACGATTGAACCTGGGAACGCCCATATCCACCCTGGCCCAGAAGCTGCCATCCCTCTCCCGGACCTGAATCGGTATGATGCCCGCTAAGGTCTCCACATCAAAGGATTGACCCACATACCCCGACTCCCAGGCGTACTTGGCAAGACAGCGTATGCCATTGCCGCACATCTCCGCCTCTGAGCCGTCCGGCTGAAATAACCTCATGCCCAGGTCCGAACGCTGGCTGCTTGCCAGAAACAGGACACCATCTGCTCCTATGCCGAAGCTACGACGGCAGCAAGCGATTGCAAATCTACTCTTCGCACTCTCAGCCACGAGCTCCCTTGAGATCTCATCCACCAGAATGAAGTCATTGCCGTTCCCATGCAGCTTGGCAAAGCCAAGGCTGTGTGGTAGAAAGGGATCGTCTTTGAGCTCTACCTCAGAAATCTCTGCCAGCTTCATTTTATATACCATGCATCCTTTTTCTCTAGCTTGTTATGTTGTGGTGGTGATTTGGTATTAAACCCATTCTACAGGTGGCAATGGATCTTCTGGAGCTAGACAGATCGATTCAAATAGCCAAAGAGGCCGTCCTTGGTGGAGCGGACTGGATCGAGGCCGGAACACCCCTCATCAAGAGCGAGGGCATGGACTCTGTGCGCGAGATGAAGAAAGCCCTTCCCGGGACGAAGATCGCAGCGGATATGAAAACCGTCGACACCGGTGCCATGGAGGTGGAGATGGCG
>NZ_DAKC01000056.1:0-3100 GCF_002496465.1 Methanosaeta sp. UBA356
GGGGGTCATTTGCCACTATTTACTAATGAATAATGATGAGGCTTAATCTGATAAATATCTATTGTCTACTGCCTGCTCTTTTCCCTGGGTACGCCCTTCGCTGCAGGGGATGATTCAGTACTCTTCTTCCGGGATTCTCTCTCCTCCTCCAGGTCAGACAGATCTGCTCCGCACATCGCTGGATCTCTTCTTTCTCCCTATAAAAGCAGCATAGATGGGAATGAAAAGGCCCTATCCTGCCACCGCAAGACCTATTATCCCAAGGATAGATTCAGGCATTGTATGTCCAATCTCAATGTGGCGATCCTGGGCGCCCCTGAATATGGCAAGGAGCTGGGAAAGAAGGGCACCGTCAGCGATCTTACCTTTTACAATCTGAAGAAAGGGGAGAATACCGTTACCCTCATCGAGCCGAGCAGATATCCGGAGAGGATAGCACCCTTATTCTATGCCATCTCCATGTCCCAGAAGATTCTACTGATTGTGGATCAGATGGATCCCGCCTTTGGGGAGACGGTCCTCATGCTGGACTCTCTGGGCAAGAAAGACGGCATGGTGATACTGAGAAACTTCATAGATAAAGATCGGGTCATGCCCTTCATCAAGGGCACTGTGGTCGATAGCTATGAATTTTTGGATGATGATAAGAATGCCCTTCGCGAGAGGCTCCTGGCCCTTTCTGAAAATATCAAGACCAGCTACGACTCTCCAACCGGGACCATGCCTGTGGATCACTTCTTCAATGTGCGGGGCATAGGCACTGTGGTCTTGGGATCGGTGGCGGAGGGGACCCTGAAGAAGCATGATGAGCTGATGGTTCTCCCGGGAGAGAAGACCGCCCAGGTCCGCTCCATCCAGAAGCATGATGAGGACTTCGATGTCGCCGGGGTGGGTGAGAGGACTGGGATCGCCCTTAAAGGGGTCGATGTTGAGGACCTGGACCGGGGGACCATCCTCACCAATGACAAATCGATCAAGAAGGTCTCAGAGATCTCAGCCATGGCCCGGATAGTTAAATACTGGCCAAGTCCCCTCAAAGAGGGAATGGTGCTTCACATCGGCCACTGGATGCAATTCGTCCCGGCCAGAGTGCAGGAGGTCTTGCCGGAGGCTGACTGGCATCGAGCAGAGCTGAAACTGAAGCTGGACAAGATGCTCGTCTTCCGGCCGGGAGCAAAGGCAGTTCTGACGTATCCTGAGGGTGGAAAGCTCAGAGTAGTGGGAACGATAGACCTTCCCTGAAGGCTAAAAGCTAGTCCTCCGAGGACGAGGAGCTGATCTCCTGCCAGTGCTTTCCCCTGGGCGGAGCCAGCCTCAATGCCTCTTCCCGCTCGGCATTCATCAGGCCGTCCAGCCAGTCGTTGAGCTTTTTGCCGGTGTTATGGGCTGCCCAGTACGACTGGAGCCTGACATGCTGGTCGCAGCGGTGGTTGAGGCTTATGCCGCGCTGGCAGAGAGGCCCGCCGCACGGCCCATGGCCCTTGAGGTCGCATTCCAAAGAATTCATCTCTTTCACGGGCTGCCCGGAGGTTTATCTAGATTATCCCGGATTTCCTCTAAACTGAATCCACTCTCCCATCAGACCGACGAATCGAGACATTCCAGGTGGAACGACTCCATCAGCACCTCATGATCGGTCTTGCCGCATACGAAAGTCCGTCGCGATTTGATCTCATTCATCACCACTTTGGCCGGTGCAAAGACGTTATGGTCCACCTTGAAGAAATCAAAACCAGCTGCCTTGAATGTCTGGTAGAAAGGCGCTCCCCAGTCCCGGGATGCAGAGGAAGGCATACCCTTCAGATACCTCTGCAGCTCTTCAGTATCCTCATAGAGGAGGGTGTAATAGGTCTCTCCGCCATAGATTATGGCATCATTGGAGGAGCCCATGCAATTGGTCGCGTCTCCGGTGATGGGCGAGATGGGCGCTCTTCCCCAGCCGCTCTTGATGGTGTTTATGTCAAAGCCCATGGTGAAGAGCTTGTGCAGGCCGGTCTCCACCACCCGCGCTGATACCTGCACCAGGCCGGCCACGGAGTCCGTGGGGGCAATGGCAATTCTAAGGTCAGCGGGATCGATTCCACACTTCTGGGCAATCGATGCCGAAACCTTCTCATCCGGCAGCTTGTTCGACTCCAAGACGATGACCCCTATATCAGAGAACTCCTCGAATCCTATCTTCTCATATAGATCCCTGGTCTTTCCCGCCAGAACCCTTGCCGGTCCGCTGCCCATGGCGAAGTACTTGTCTGCCTTGATCTGCCACATGGCGCACTGGGAGGCCATACAGGATACCGCCGGATAGTCCGTGGCCACCTGCACTCCTGGGAGAAGAATTCCGCCTATATCGCAGGGAGCGAGCTGGATGTCGGCCAGGTCGCTCATGCACAGGCGGGAAAGGTAGATGCCGGCTCCTATTCCGCCCTGAGCCTTCACTCCTGCATCGATGACTACGGTGCCATTCTCAAGCTCATAGACCTCTATTTGCAGCTCATCTCCATAGTCGAGCATCTCCTCGAAGACCTCGAAACCCATCTCATTGATTCCCATCAAGAGGAACACCTTTCCCCATCGAGAGGGACATTGTCCATAAAAGTCTATCGACAGTATTTTGAATTCAGTTCAATTCGGTTTATTCCAGAGGCGACCCATTTCAGAGGGTGATCATCGACAAGGCTGCTGAGCCAACTGGATATGTCACTCTGGCCTTGGTGCTGCCCACCTGGGCTGCTTCTCTGAAGGTATTGCTGCTGCCGATGGCATAGGTCGATTTTGCCGTTAAGCCGAGCAGTATTGGCGGAGCCTGTTCAGTCTCCATCTTGCCGAGGATACTGGTTACGGGTGCTACTGTCTGGGCGGTCTCAACTGCAACTTCAACAGGGGCAGCAACCGTCTCATTCTCCGCGGGCATGGCATCAACCACAGCTGGAACGGTCTCATTCTCAACAGCCACTGCATCATTTAAGGGAATGGTCTGTACAGGAAGGAGGGCAGTTTCATTCTGCAGCTCTACCGTCTCGTTTGCACTCACATTGATGGTCTGATTGGCGGATAGATTTATGGTTGTATTGTTTAATGTAGTGTTGTTCAGCGTAGTGTT
>NZ_DAKC01000056.1:3287-22528 GCF_002496465.1 Methanosaeta sp. UBA356
TTGTTCAGCGTAGTGTTGTTCAGAAGGGTGGCGTTCAGGGAGTTATCCTGGGCAGAGACGGCCAGGACCGCAGTCATCATCAGCAGGAGGACGCCTGTAAAATATATTAATTGTTTACTCATATAATACCTCGGCCTCCTTTCAAGCCTCTAAGCTTATCAATTTTGCCACTCAAAATGATATGGATGCCCTTCAATTCTCCCTGGAGATCTGAACGACCTTGCCATCATCCTCGCCCATCACGCACAGATCGCTGGCAACAAAGCCGTCATCCTTTCGCCTCATCTCGCATACGATCTTCCCATCCACGATCCTCAATATGCGATCTGTCTTCTCCGCCAGGGTCATGTCATGGGTCACCAGGATGAATGTCTGGTTGATCTTCTGGTTCAGCTCTCGAAGCAGATTGTATATGAGCTCAGAGGATTTGGTGTCCAGGTTTCCAGTCAGCTCATCGCCTATGACGATGGAGGGATTATTGGCCAGGGCCCGGGCAACTGCTACCCGCTGGTTCTGGCCGCCGGATAGTTGATTGGGCCGGCTGTGCAATCGGTCCCCCAGGCCGACGGCTCTGAGCAGCTCCTCCCCCCGCTTATGGGCCTCGGTCTTGCTCTTATTGGCGATGAGCATGGGCATCATCACATTCTCCACTGCGGTGAACTCCGGGATCAGATGGTGGTACTGAAAGACGAATCCAAGCTCCTGGTTTCGCAGACGGGCGCGCTCATCCGGGCTGGCTCGGCTGACATCGATCCCCTTGAGGAAGATATGGCCGGAGCTCGGGGTATCCAAGAGGCCGATCATATTGAGCAAGGTGCTTTTACCGCTGCCGCTTGGGCCGACGATGGCCACGAACTCTCCTGCTTTGATCTTCACGCTCACCCCATCCAGGGCGCGGACCTCCACCCCGTTTCCGTAGATCTTGGATAGATCCTTCAGCACAATTATGTCATCATCCCTGTTATTCACTGCCAATCGCCTCCACCGGGTCGAGCCGTGCCGCTGAGTATGCTGGATAGAGCCCGGAGACGAAGTTGAGGGACAGGGCGAAGGCCAGGGCTATGACGAAGTACTCCGGCCTGGCGGCTATAACGATCCCCTCTCCTGCTGCTGCGCTTGTCACATTCAGGGGGAGAAGAGTTATCGCCCAAGCAGCAGCATAGCCCAAAACCGCCCCCAGGATCCCAGCCGGCAGGCTGATGAGCATGTTCTCCAGCAAGAATATCATCAGTATGGAGCGCCTTTTCGCCCCCATGGCCATTAGAATGCCTATCTCCCGTCTCCGTTTGCTCACCACCATTATCGTCGTATTGGCTATGACGAAGGCTGATATTAAAAGGATGAACATGTAGAAGAGAATGTTGGTGACTCCCTGGTTTCCCACGAACCTGGCTATCTCTCGGCTGAAGTCCTGCCAGCTGGTGGCCTTGTACCGGCTAGCATCATTTAGCTTTTTGGCCATGGCCGGGGCTCGGGTATAGTCCGCGAGCTTCACCCCGATCTCAGATACCACATCCCCCTCGGCCACCAGCTCCTGGGCGGTGCTCAGGGAGAGGTAGACCAGGGTCTCGTCCTTGACTGTATCCTTCTGCAGTATGCCTATCATCTTCAGTCGAAGGGAGTCGTTCTTGAGGTAGAGATAAAAGTCCCCGCCCTCTCTGATGTTCAGATTCCTGGCCAGCTCAACTCCTAGAAAAGCGCCCCTGTTATTGAATCTGAGGTCGGAGAAGTTCCCGGAGATCGTGGACTCCTGAACGCTCATCAGCCGGTCCTCAAGGGCGGGATCGACCCCTACAAACTCCACCGATTGCACATTATCCTGAAAGCGGGCCGCCCCCTGCCCGACCAGCCTCGGGGAGACGGCGAGCACTCCGGGATAGGATCCGACCTGATCAGACAGGGAACGGTACATGTTGATGTAGCTCTCGCTCTCCTTTGGGCCGATCAGAATATGAGGATTCTTGTTCACTGTATTCTCGATGATCTGGCTGCTTACGCTCTCAGTCAGACCCAGGGACATGATGATTATCGCCACTGCAATGGCTACCGAGATCAGGGTAAAGGCAGTGCCTCTCCTATTGGTCACTATATGCCGCAGGGCCACATCCAGCTCGAACATCGCTCTGCATCAGCCCCGTGCCTATCCCCCTCTCAGGGCTATGACCGGATCGATTCTGGAGGCCTTTCTGGCCGGATAAAGCGCAGCCACCATGCTCAGAGCTACCACTACAATATTGAGGAGCAGGATATCCCAGGGGTTCAGGATGAGAGGAAGGGTGGTGATCACGCTTCCCCCGGCAGCGACTTCGAAAGGGACCCGTCCCAGATAATAGATCCCCGCAAGGCCCAGAAGGGATCCTGCTGCTGCGCCGATCAGGCCCAAGAGGCTGCTCTCCGCCAGAAAGATATTGCGAATGTCCTTTGTTCTCGCTCCCATGGCCATGAGCATGCCGATCTCCTTTGTCTTTTCCACCACCATCAGGTTCATGATGCTGGCCACGCCGAAGAATGCCACCACCATGAAGAGCAGTATGGAAAGCCTGGTCCAGAACCCGCCGATGTTTATCGCCCGCATGATCTCCGGGTTCTTCTCCTCCCAGCTCCTGGCGTTGTAACCCCATGAGGAGATCAGGCCGGCCAGGCTCACTGACTGGCGGATGTCGTTCAGGCTTATCTCCACCGCATTTATCACATCCCCTTCATCCCTGAAGTTGCGGGCGGTGTCTAAAGAGACAAAGGCCACCCGATCGTCTAAGGGAGTGCCGGTCTGGAAGATCGCTGCCACCGTCAGATCGGTGCTGCGGGACCTGGGAAAGGTGGCCAAGAGCTTATCCCCCAGCTTCAGTTCCAAAGAATCGGCCAGCTTCACCCCGATCGCTGCATTTCGGTCCTGCTGAACGCTGACAAAATCGCCCCGGACCAGGGACCCTTGAATCTTGTATATCTTATCTATATCTAGAGGATCAGCTCCTTTTAACAGGGCATTCTTGGTCTTATCCTTGCGGGAGAGAGTGGCCGGGGTGGAGAGGGAAGCAGCAGTGGACCTCAGGCCCGGCTGGGAGACGATCCGATCCAGCAGGCTGTTATAGAGATGAATGAAATCCTCTCCCTCTCTTGGCTCGACCACCACATGAGGCAGCTTCTCCTCCACGAGATTGGTGAGTATCTGCTGCTGGCCGTTGATGAGTGAAGAGAAGATTATGGATATGCTTACCGCCAGGGCGACCGCCAGGACGGAGAGGAACGTCTGTCGCCTTCTCCGAATCACATGCCGCAGGGCTATGGTCAGGGGAAGTGGGTTTAGAAGATGGGGAGAATTCGGATCCATTTTTTGCCAATCATCAGGGAATTGCTCCTATCCATTTAGACCTGACGCCAGTGGATAAAATATTTAAGGAATTTCTGCAGTGGTGAACAGAGGCAAAGAGGGGGATTGAATGGCACTGGAAGGGATTAAGTCAGCAGCAATCTTGCTCATACTGCTGGCGTTTCTCTGTGCACATGCTTCGGGTGTGGAGAACAAGACGGCTTACACCCGGGATGGGGTGCACTTTGTGAGCAAGGAGCGGATGGAGGAGAACATATTGTATGAGTATGCCCGATCGAGCGATTATCGTGAGGTTCAGGTCCCTCTGGATACAATCGTTGTCGGCGCATCTGTCATTCCTGAGCTGGGGGGAGAGGAAGAGATGCAGGAGGCGAAAGGGGATGAAGGAGAGAAAGGGAAAAAATCTCCAAATGCCGAAGAGAATGCTCCCCGATATCCTTATGCTGCTATTGGCGTTGGAGTGCTGTTGATCTGCGGCCTGGTTGCATCGGTGGCCTGTATCTGGAGCAAAAAAGGTCGGAGGGGTCGCCGAAAGCTCAGGCGAAGGTAGAGATCATGGCCAATTGATTGGAACGGGAGATCAGCTATCAGGCCTTGTCTGGGCACTGGCCCATAGAATCTTTTGATAGCGATCTAGATGAAAAGAGCTATCGGCTATTCCCAGCCCTTAAGAAAGATCGCTTCTATCTGGGATCGAACCAGATACCTTCCTCTCACTCGCATATTCCAGCAGTTGCTCTCGATCGAAGCGGGCACCAGCCGGCAGAATAGCTCACTGGTCTCAGATTCAGTGAAGTAATGGGTGATTATCCCAGAACCCCGCAGGAATGTAGCTTCTTCCACCTCCTGGCCTTCGCCCATACGCATATCGAGCCATCCAAACTCCCGAAAGAACAGCTTTCCACCGGATTTGAGCACCCTCGAAACCTCGCTGGCGAGGGCCCTGCGCCCCGGCAGGAAGAGGTGGCCGGCCACATGGTAGGCGAATACGCCGTCGAAGCTCTCACTTTTGAATGGGAGTCTTTCAGCATTGGCCAGGATCAGATCGGATTGGGGATGGGATCTACTGCACAGGCGCAGGGCAGGAAGAGATATGTCCAGGGCAACGATACTCCAGCTGCGAGGCATAGCGGAGAGGGTCTTGCCGTCTCCGCAGCCCAGCTCCAGGACACGGGTCCCCTCGGGCAGATCGGGCAGGTTGCGGACTCCACCTCCCCAGAGCCGACCCCGGGTAGAGTAGTCACTATCCCAGGACTTCATGGTCATATTCGCCCGGCCGATCGTCCTAAAAACAGATTTAATAGGCGCTATCTGCCTGATTGGCCAGCGCCTATCCTTCTTAATATGTAACCTATCTTATCTTGCTGCTTTGGCCACGCGCTCCACGCTGTCCTTGTGGTTTATGGCGTAGCTCTTAACATCGCGGTTAGCAGCAGCGATGATCTCATCGGCCAGGGCCGCCTCTGCAGTCTTGGTCTTCTTGAATGAGGCAGCGTGAGCGCCCTTGGCGATAAACATCAGTGCGGTGTCCACCCTTCTCTGAGGTGCGGTGTCCACTGCTTTGGGCACAGTTATGCCGCCGTACTTGAGACGCACGACCTCTTCCCGCGGCCCGGCGTTGGCAATGGCCTGGCCCAGAACGGTAAGGGGATTCTCCTTGGTCTTTTTGGCGATGATGTCAAAGGCCCCTTCCACTATGGCATAAGCTTTGAGCTTCTTGCCGGTGTTCTTCTCCTTGCGCATCATCTTATTGACCAGACGCTCGACGATATGCTGCTCAGACTTCTTGAACTGCTGCTTTGCATGCTTTCCGCCGGAGTGCATGACCGCTTTTGGCGCAAGGTTCATGTATCCTCTCACTCCGGGATCCAG
The DNA here is from genome assembly GCF_002496465.1 of Methanosaeta sp. UBA356. Lineage (NCBI taxonomy): Archaea > Methanobacteriati > Methanobacteriota > Methanomicrobia > Methanotrichales > Methanotrichaceae > Methanothrix > Methanosaeta sp. UBA356. The sequence goes on from NZ_DAKC01000056.1 coordinate 8,488, forward strand.
GACCTCTGTCTCAATATTCTCCCATTTGCCGAATACCTTCATGTCGATCACCTCACCGGCTTCTCTTTCCTGCCCCGCACAAGCTCTTGCAGGGATACGTTATTGACAGCGATGACCTTGAATCTGACTCCAGGGATATCTCCCATGGATCGGCCCTGACGTCCGCCGATGCGGTCTACTAGGACCTCATCGTGCTCATCTATGAATCCGATGGCTCCATCGCCCGGAGCAAAAGCCGTAACCTGACGGCCGTTTTTAATGAGCTGAATGCGCACTGCCTTTCTTATGGCCGAGTTGGGCTGTTTGGCCTCAATGCCGACCTTCTCCAGGACAATACCCCTTCCCATGGGCGCTCCACCCAGGGGATCAGCCTTCATCTTGCTCCCTGACATCCTGCGGATAAACTTGGGATGGCTCCACCTCATTGTCTTCCTATCACTCTCCAGTTTCCTGGCTGCATAGATTCCATTTCCCATTCATTTCACCTTGAATAAATCGTGATCCATCATTGAATTATAATATCGTCAACGCCATGGTGCCTCTGTGCAAGCATCTTGGCCTTAAGTATGTTGCGACCATCCCTGCCGATGGCAATGCCCTTGTCCTTATTTGCTACCTCTACATAAGCCAATCGCTTGCTATTCTTGTTCACGACCATGACGTTCTTGATGGCCGCGGGCTGGAAGAGGTTTTCCAGGAACTCTTTAACGTCCTCGCTATACTCCACGATTTCTATCTGCTTGCCGACTGATTTCTTGACTCGGTTGATGTTCGAGCCTTTTCGGCCAATAGCGGCGCCCATATCTCCTTTCTTGATGACGAAGATGATCCTCTCGTTCTCCTCGTCTACCACACAGTCCCTTGCCATGCCTCCCGTGAGGCTCTCAAACAGAGCTATATATCTTATTCCTTCTGTGGTGAGCTTGAACTCACTCATGCCTCAACACCCCGGATCTCACGCTGCAGTGCCATTATCTCCGAGTCGCCTGGCTCGATGATGGCCAATGCAGCCACGGAGAAAGGTTTTCCGCAGGCAGATCCGAGGTCCTTGCCCATTCCCTGATAACCGTAGACCGGCAGGTCCATGGTCTCCAGCTGCATCCGCACGTCTGCAGGGCAGTCGAGGGCATAGACTATGAGCTTTGCCTGTCCGCCAAGTCCTGCTTCAATGGTCCTATTCGATCCTAGCATCACATTTCCAGTTCTGATGGAACTTCTTAACGCTCTATCTACATTGATCATCGTTATTACCTCTTGCTTGCTACCAGCTTCACGTCTCCGGTGCCGAGCTGTATCGGCTGGCCCACGATGACGTTTTCCGTAACACCCTTGAGATCGTCTACATCTCCTCTCACAGCAGCATCCAGGATGTGATTGACAGTGACCTCGAAGGCCGCTCTGGCCAGAACGCTGGCCTTCTCACCCGATACGCCATGTCGACCGATCTGCTTGAGCTCTCCGTCTACAGTCATGATGTCCGCCACCAGCATGATATGGCGGACATCCACCGATAGGCCCTGCTCGCGCAGGGTATCTGTGGCCTCGTTGATGATGGCGTTTCTGGCCGCTTCTATACCCAGAACCTCGCCGATCTCGCTTATATTGTTGGTCTTGATTCGGGTGGGGTCCACTCCCTCGAACTGCATAACCTTCTTGAGGGACGAGCCTTCAGTATAAAGGATATACTCGTCTCCCTCCTTCCTGATCACCACCCTCTTGATTCCTTCCACCCCTTTTAGGGAGAGCTTCTTTATCTTCTCCACCAGCTGAAGCAGTTCCCGGTAGGAGGGCTCTTCCGGTGCCATTACCAGGAGGTTCTCCTTCTGGTCCACATCCAGGCCCGTCTCTTCCTTCAGCTTTGCTGCCACCTCCTCTGCAGTGATCTTGCGTTGCTCGAGGGCCCCGGGGTTGAGCTCGATGATCACATTCATCTCCGCGAGATCAGTGGCAATCGATCCCAGATGGAGTATGGAGGAGGACTCTATGGCCCAGGCGACCTCCCTGGCCAGGTCACGATCATGAGCATACTCTGGAGTCAGTTTGATGGTCATTGTGGGGGTGGAGGGGATCTTTCTTGCGTCCACGATCTCGATCAGCCTGGGGAGCCCCAGGGTGACGTTGATCTCGGCCACGCCGGCGTAGTGGAAGGTTCGCATCGTCATCTGGGTGCCAGGCTCGCCTATGGACTGGGCGGCGACCACACCCACCGCCTCGCAGGGCTCAACCCGTGAGTGCTCGTAGTCAGCCTTCACCTGGGATACGATCTCATCGATCTCCTCAGAGCTTATTTCTGCTCCCTTCAACTCGTTTTGAATTGACTCTTTGATGCTTTGGGGAAGCTCTACTCCATCCAGTCTCTCCTGGATCTCCTTTTCTGATAGGCTCATGCCGACTCCTTCTTCAGCACGTTCTTGATGATGCGCTTGACGTTATCCGTGCTGGCATAGTCCCTCCTGGAGGCATCAACCCCATCCTCGCCGTACTTGAACTGGACGATCATCCCTCTCGTCTCCTTGACTGTGCCATCATATTTGACCTCCAGATCCTGCAGGGCGTTGACCAGCCTTCTTTGCAGGTAGCCGCTCTGGGATGTTCTGATGGCCGTATCCACCAGACCCTCGCGACCGCCTATGGCGTGGAAGAAGAACTCGGTGGGATTCAGGCCGTCCTTGTAGCTGGACTCCACGAATCCGTGTGCTTCTGCTCCCAGGTCTCCCCGCCGGAAGTGAGGCAGGGTTCTGCCAGCATAGCCGCGCATGATGCGCTCGCCTCTCACCGACTGCTGGCCGACGCAGGCCGCCATTTGGGTCAGGTTGAGCATGCTGCCCCTGGCTCCGCTCACCGCCATCACCACCCCGGAGTTGTCCAGGCCCAGGTACCTTCCGGCGATCTTGCCGGCGGTGTCTCGAGCTTTGCCCAAGGTCTGCATGATCCTCATCTCCAGGGTCTCATCCAGGGTGCGGCCGGGCAGAGGCTCGAGCTCTCCTGCGTTATAGGCCTCGATGAGCTGCTGGGCCTTCTCCCTGGCAGTACGGGTAGTCTCTTCGATCTGATCTACTGCTTCAGGGGGAATGTCCTCGTCATCTATTCCGAAGCTAAACCCAGCGTGCATTATGCCCCTCAGGGCCAGGCGGGTCATTCTGTCCAGGAACTCGCTCGCCACGGAGGGGCTGTACTCCTTTATTATCCTGTCTGTTATCTTGCCTTTGAAGGCCCCCACCGCCTTGGCGTCTATGGTCCCTATCTTGAGCTGGCCGTCCTGGATGACTACGTAGGCATCGTTCTCGCACTCCTCGTTCTTGCAGACATCGCAGTTGTAGCAGAAATCGGCCTTGAAGTTCAGGTCCAGGCCTCGAGGGAGGATGAGGCTGAATATCTGCTTTCCCGTCCAGTAGGGCTCACCATTAAGTTCTCCCTCGGGTGCGGGAAGCTCGGTTATATCGAACTTCTTCAAGAGTTCCATCGCCCCCCGGCGGTCAATTGGCTTTCGCCCGTGTGTCAGCAAAAACGAGCCGGTCACATAATCGTGGATGCCGCCGATGATGGGGCCACCGAACCTGGGGGATAAGATGTTCTCCTGCACCCTCATCAAGATCTCAGCCTCTGCCCGGGCCTCCTCGGTCTGGGGCACATGCATGTTCATCTCGTCGCCATCGAAGTCGGCGTTATAGGGAGGGCAGACCGCCGGATTGAGCCGGAAGGTCTTGTAGGGCATTACCTTCACCCGGTGGGACATGATGGACATCCGGTGCAGGGATGGCTGGCGGTTGAACAGGACTATATCGCCATCGGCAAGCTGGCGGTCGATCTTCCAGCCGATGTCGATCTGCTCTGCGACCTCCTCACAGTTCTTGTCTGTGACCTTGACCCTCCTCTGGTCGGGACGGGTGACGTAATTGACTCCCGGGTGCCGGTCCGGACCGCGGCGCACAAATGTCTTCACTATCTCCATGTTCCTGGAGTTGGCAATCATGGGCACAGATAGCTCCATGGCTATATCCATGGGCACGCCCACCTCGCCGATGCTGAGGTTGGGATCGGGGGATATGACCGTCCTGGCGCTGAAGTTGACCCTCTTGCCGGATAGAGATCCTCTGAATCGTCCCTCCTTCCCTTTCAATCGCTGGGAGAGGGTCTTCAAGGGCCTGCCGGAGCGGTGGCGGGCAGGAGGAACGCCGGAGACGGTATTGTCCAGGAATGTGGTTACATGGTATTGCAGGAGCTCCCACAGATCCTCTATGATCAGCTGGGGAGCTCCAGCCTCCCGATTCTCCTGGAAGCGTTGGTTTATTCTGATGATATCCACCAGTTTGTGAGTGAGGTCGTCCTCGCTCCTCTGGCCCGACTCCAGGGTGATGGAGGGGCGCATGGTCACCGGTGGCACAGGGAGGACGGTCAGGATCATCCATTCAGGCCTCGCAGTCGCCGGATTCATGCCCATGACCTGGATATCCTCGTCCGGGACCTTCTCAAACCGGTCGCGAATGTCTGAAGCGGTGAGCTTGTGGCCCTCCTCTATATATGATAAAGGCCGCTCGAACTTGATCTCCTGCTGGGGAGCGCCGCAGTAGGGGCAGGTCTTATTCTTTCTGGCCTCGGCGAATACCTTGTTCACCGTATCGTCGGTCATCTGGCCCAGCCGTTCCAGCTCTTGGATCTGCTCCAGGTACATCTTCTTCTCATTGTCCTTGAGCATCAAGCGGGAGCAGTCTCTGCATATGGCCCGCAGGACCTTCCGGATCAGCTTGGCAAAACCAACGTGGATGACCGGGGCGATGAGGTCGATGTGGCCGAAGTGGCCGGGGCACTCTCCAGGCCTCCCGCCGCAGGACCGGCAGCGCAGGCCTGGGTCGATGACGCCAAGCCTCGGGTCCATAAGCCCCATCTCAATGGGAAAGCCGTCATCATCGTAAGTATCAGCGGTGATGATCTTGACCACGCTCATCTTTCTAAACTCTTGGGGCGAGATCAGGCCGAAGCGGATCTTGCCTATTCTCTTGGGTACAGTCATATTTACACCTAAACAGCGTCTTCAAGGATCAGTCGTGGTGCTACTCCCAGCGATTTGATCTCGTCCAATAGGAGCTTGAAGGCATAGCTCATCTCCACCGGATAGATCTCAGTGTCTGCTCCGCAGGTCGGGCAGAAGTCAGCATTTCTTCGCCGGTCGTGAATGGCGATCATGCCGCAATGGCTGCAGACGAGCTCTGTGACCTTGTCCGACTCGTCCACCAGGCGCTCTTTAAGCGCCAGAGCGGCTCCATGGGCGATGAGCACATCCCTCTCCATTTCCCCAAACCTCAAGCCTCCTTCCCTTGCCCGGCCTTCTGTTGGCTGGCGGGTGAGGACCTGCACTGGGCCGCGGGAGCGGGCGTGCATCTTGCCTGTGACCATGTGGTAGAGCTTCTGATAGAGGATCACTCCCACGAAGAGGTCTGCCATGATCTGCTCTCCAGTGGCTCCATTGTACAGTATCTCCCTGCCGGTATGAGAGAACCCGAACTTCGTCAGAGCGGTGCGGAGCTCCGGCTCGTTCTCTCCTAAGAATGCGGTGGCATCGATGAACCTCCCGTCCAATGAGCCGACCTTGCCGCCGATCATCTCCAGGACGTGTCCAACGGTCATCCGGGAGGGGATGGCATGAGGGTTTAGCAAGAGGTCCGGCACTATGCCCGACTCGGTGAAAGGCATATCCTCCTGGGGGACGATCAGGCCTACCACGCCCTTCTGGCCGTGGCGGGAGGCGAACTTGTCGCCCAATTCCGGGATGCGCTGGTCGCGGCTCTTGACCTTGGCCAGGCGGTTGCCGTTGGAGGATTCAGTCAGGATGACCATGTCCACCACACCCTTCTCGTTGGAGCGCATGGTCACCGAGGTCTCCCTTCTCTGCTGGGGGGTCAGTCCGAACTCCGAGGGCTCTTCCAGGAAACGAGGAGGGCTGGTCTTGCCGATCAGGACGTCATTGGGGCCCACATAGGCATTGGGGTTGACCAGGCCGTCTGAGTCGAGCTGGTCATAGGCCTCGCTTCCTCTAGCCCCCCGGACCTCAACATCCGGGATCTCGAACTTGTCCTCCTGGCCGCCGGGGTACTTGCGCTCCTCTGCCTCTGAGACCCGGAAGAAGTGGCTGCGAGCCAGGCCACGTTGGATTGAGCCCCGGTTCATGACCAGGGCATCCTCAATGTTGTATCCCTCATAAGCGAGGACTGCCACCACGAAGTTCTGGCCTGCAGGCCTCTCGTCAAAGCCGATGGCCTTGGAGGTCTTCGTCCGCACTATAGCCTTCTGAGGGCTGTTGAGATAGTGGCCGCGGGTGTCGGGCCGGAGCCTCATGTTGGCGGTGGACATGCCCAGGCACTGCTTGACCATTCCCGCGCCCATGGTGTTTCTGGGGCTGGCGTTATGCTCGGGATAGGGGACCAGGCCGGCAGCGATTCCCAGAATCATGGATGGGTCGAGCTCCAGATGGGTATGCTCGGGAGTGATGTCCTCCTCCCAGATAGCGATGAGGCTGTTCTCCTCCTCCTCTGCATCCAGGTACTCCACCAGGCCCTCAGCCACCAGGTCATCGAATTTCATCTCTCCCTTCTGGATCCTGGTAACATGCTCATCGGTGACCAGGGCCCGGCCATCCTCGACCACGATAAGGGGCCTCCTCGCCCGGCCAGAGTCGGTGTTCATGAAGATCTCACCGGTATCCTCGAAATAGGCTACGTTCGTCTGGCTGCTGATGCTCCCCGAGTGCCGGAGGCGGCGGAGGTTCTCGACCAGAGTCTTGGGATCATCATGATAGCCCACTATCTCACCGTTCACATATACTCTAGCGCCGCCCGTCAATACTTCAGCCAATGCTACCACCTACCGAAATTACCCCTAAATCCATGAGAATCTTCTTGATGTCTTCCGAATCGTCTATCCCTTTGGAGAGCTCGACGCCCTGGGCGAAGTTCTTCACCAGGCCGCAGTTTGGACCCTCTGGCGTCTCAGAGGGACAGATGCGTCCCCACTGGGTGGCATGCAGATCTCTGGCCTCGAAGTGGGGCTGGGACCGGGATAGTGGAGATATCACCCTGCGCAGATGGGAGAGGGTGGCCATATAATCGGTCCTGTCCAGGAGCTGGGAGACTCCGGTTCTCCCTCCTACCCAGTTGCCTGTTGCCAGGGGGTGAATCATCCTCTCAGTGAGGACATCCGCCCGGACGGTGGTCACCACATTCAGGTCTCTGTTTCTCATGCTAGCTCTCTCCAGCTGATACTTTATGTCTCGGGTCAGACGGTTGAAAGCCACCCGGAAGAGGTCTTCCATCAGGTCTCCTGAGAGCTTCAGCCTCTTGTTGGAGTAGTGGTCCTTGTCGTCCTCGTTCCTCCGGGCCAAGGCCAGCTCGAAGCAGGCCTCGGCCATGCGGGAGAGGAAGAGAGCTTTTGCATACCTATCCTTCTCATCGACGCCTATGTGGGGGAGCAAGTAGCGGTCCAGGACATAGGTCGCCCTCTTCTTCTGGTACTCCTTGGCCTGGCCGGCTGCGACGCGAGAGCCTATCTTCTCCAGGGCCTCATCGTTGGTGGAAACCTCTGCTTCCTCCAGGTTCTCCAGCATGAACTTGATGATCTCCGGGTTATCTGATACCGATTTAACGATATCCATATCCGTCTCCATCCCCAGCGAGCGGAGAAGGGTGACGAAGTTCAATCTGCCCGAGACGGAGGGGAATGAGACCTCCAGGATGGATCGGCGTCCCCTCTCCACAATGACCAGCGATCTGTAGCCCTGCCTCTGACTGAAGACCTTGGCCACCTCGATGTTCTCATCGTAGCGCTGGTTGTACTCCACTAGAATCTTGTTTGGCGCCAGATCCTCCAGGGTCATGATCACTCTCTCCGATCCGTTGACCACGAAGTAGCCACCGGGGTCAGAGGGGTCCTCTCCAAAGGATATCATCTCATCTGCGCTGAGGCCGGAGAGGTTGCAGACCTTGGAGTTGAGCATTATGGGCAGGGTCCCTATGTCCGCCTCAACCGGATCTTTCTCCGTCTCCCCCTCAACGATGGTCATCTCCAGCTTTATTGGCGAGGCATAGGTCAGGTTGCGAAGGCGGGCATCGTTGGGGTAGAGCCTTTCCACGGAGCCGTCCGCCTCGCGAACCATGGGCTTTTCCACCCGGATGTTCCCCAGCTTGACATAGGTGTTCTCGATGTTGGTTTCGATGATGTTCACCTCGTCGATCACCTTTTGTAGGCCTTTATCTATGAAATCGTTGAATGAGTTGATATGATGATGCACCAGCTTATCCCTGGTAAAATAAGCGCTATAAAGAGAATTTCTGTCGAGCAAAAGATCACCCTTAATCGATTACCAGCCGGTAAAAGGTCGAATGCTTGGCTGTTGTGCTTTTTCGTATTATTTTGATTATGTCGCCCACTTTGGCCCCGATCTCTTTGGCTGCGGGGTCACTTATATGGATTTTTGGTAGCTGTGGCGCGCCGATGCCGAACTCCTTCAGCACATCGAGGCCCTCTTCCGGAGTGAGCAGAATATGTTCCGGAACCATCTCATGATCTTTTACGGCAAACTTGGTCACTAGAACCACCAACTCTTAGAAAGAGCAGCATACAGGCTCAAGGAAACTCCAAACGGGCTCGGGGGGATTTGAACCCTCGACCACCTGGTATCTTCATGCAAAAATTTAAAAGCCAGACGCTCTGCCTAACTGAGCTACGAGCCCTCGCGGCCTGGCATGCCTCAAGCCTCATGTGCTGCACTAACTGAGGAATGAAGAGATCCCCCATAAAAGCTTTTTCCCTTGTGGGACTTAGATAAGCCCCACTAGGCGAGCAATCTCCGATCCCACCTCGGAGGTGGTTGAGCTTCCTCCCAGGTCATATGTCTTTATACGGCCTTCAAATAGGTTCCGCTCTATGGCTGAGACTATATCCTCGGCAGCCGCCGGCTGGCCGAGATGCTCGAGCAGCAGAGCCCCCGCCCAGATAGTGGCCAGGGGGTTGACCATATTCCGGCCCTTGTACTTGGGAGCAGAGCCATGTATGGGCTCGAACATGCTGGTCCCCTCCGGGTTGAGGTTGGCTCCCGGAGCCAGGCCCAGGCCGCCCTGGATCATGGCTCCAAGGTCGGTAATGATATCTCCGAACATGTTGGGGGCGACGACTACATCGAACCACTCCGGGTTCTTGACAAACCACATGGTGATGGCGTCAACGAAGTTGAAGTCGTATTTGACCTCTGGATATCCTTTTGCCACATCTAAAAGGACCTCTCTCCAAAAGCCGTAGATGTCGCTGAGCACATTGGCCTTGTCGACGCTAGAGACCTTCTGGTGGCGCTTTCTTGCCAGGTCGAAGGCGTACTTTATCACTCTCTGGCAGCCCTCCCGGCTGACCTCGCCTATCTGGTAGGCGATCTCCTCGCTGTCCGAGTCGATATCCAGGCCGAACTTGATGTTATAGAGGTTACGACGGATCTGGAAGTCGGCGTGGCTCTTGCCCTTCTGTGCGCGACTGCCAATGCCGATGTAAAAATCCTCAGTGTTCTCGCGAACTACGACGAAATCGATATCCTTCGGCGTTTTATCCTTAAGAGGAGTCCAGACCCCCTCCAGGAGCTTGACCGGCCGGAGGTTGATGTACTGGTCGAGGTAGAAGCGCATGGTGAGAAGGACGCCCTTCTCCAGCACGCCCGGCTTGACCCTCGGGTCGCCTATTGCTCCCAGGTAGATGGCCCGATATCCGGATAGCTCTTTGAGCGTCTCCTCGCTTATCAGCTCGCCCGTCTTCAGATAATGCTCTGCGCCTATGGAGTAATCGATCCACTCCAAAGAGAAGTTGTGCTTGTCTGCGGCTGCTTCCAGGACCTTCTGGCCCTCGGCTATGATCTCTGGGCCGATGCCGTCGCCACTGATAACTGGTACTTTATAGTTCATGTTTTCGCTCCGGATACCTGTCGTCTGGTGTACTCCACCAGCCCTCCCACATCCACGATCTCCCTTAAGAAATCAGGGAGCGGGGTGGTATTGTAGGATTCTTTGCGGGTTATGTTCTTTATCACTCCGCCTTTCATATCGATCTCGATTTGATCGCCATCTTCGATCCTGTCCACATCCGGGCAGATGAAGAGGGGCAGGCCTATGTTTATGGCGTTTCTGAAGAATATTCTGGCAAAGGATTTGGCGACGACAGCCGAGATTCCTGCTCCCTTCAGAGCCAAGGGGGCGTGCTCTCGCGATGAGCCGCAGCCGAAGTTCTCGCCAGCCACTACGTAGTCGCTTTCTTTGACCTCTGATGCCATCTTTGGCCTGACCCCTTCAAAGAGGTGTACCGCCAGCTCCCTGGGGTCGTTCATTACCAGGTAGCGACCGGGGATGATGGCATCGGTATCGATATCGTCCATGAACTTCCAAGCTCTGCCCGCCAAAATATCAAGCTCCCAATAGTGAAATACTCCCAATGAGATTGAGGTATATTAAAGTAATGCACATGAATTTCCAGGAGAGGCTGCTCTTCCCGTCTGCGATACCTGGAAAATGCCCAAGCCTACGTATGGTGCAGGCGGACTATCATATGATCTTATGATCCTTTAGATCCATGGAGCGGTAGTGATATAGCAGAGGAGGAAAAACAAGGCCAATCCCGCCACCCAAAGATAAGGAGACCGAATCTGAGGCTGCCGGATTGAACGGACCCCTGCGGCTCTATGAACTTGGCTGATACTTATTCGGACGGGCAGCGGCCGAGCCCGGACGGGCGGCATGACATGAGGGGCATAATCTTTATCGCGGTGCGAGTACTTGGGATGTGCGGATTGGCAAAAGGCAGCAAGATGCTCTAGTGTCTGGCCGGAACCGGCGGGATTTCTGCCCCTGAGCATCTTCTGCATTGTCTGGAGGGAATCGGCGGCTATGATAAGAGCAGGTTATTCTGGAGGGCGAAGAGCTGTGGTTATTTGCGCAGACCAAGTGGATTGTGTGTGGATTCATGCAGCTTTTCAGGGGGAAGGGGAGAGGATCTTTGGTGACTCAAAGGGATCGGAGCAATGAGGCGGGAATTGAGAAGGTCAGTTCTTTGTATGATAGGGTCACCTTGATAAATTGGGATGGAAATATGAGGGACCAGTATAATTATTTTGAGGTGTTCAGACTTGATTGATCGCAGCAAGGTTCTGGAGGTATTGAGGGGATACGACCTCAAGAATCTTCGAATCGGAATGATAGCATCCCACTCTGCCCTGGATACGGCAGATGGCGCAGTTGAGGAGAATTTCAAGACCCTGGCGGTATGTCAGGAGGGGAGGGAGAAGCCTTATGTCAAGTACTTCCGGGCGGAGAGGGACCGGAAGGGGAATGTCATAACCGGCATGGTCGATGAGGTGATGATGCTGAAACGGTTCCCGGATGTCTTGGATCCGGAGAACCAGGATATTCTCAAGGAGAAGAACACCCTGTTCGTCCCCAACCGCTCATTCACCTCCTATTGCGGGATAGATGCGGTGGAGGATCAGTTTACGCTTCCGCTGCTCGGCTCCCGCAACCTGCTTCGCTCCGAGGAGAGAGGGGACAAGAGGGACTACTACTGGTTGCTGGAGAAGGCGGGTCTGCCATATCCTGAGCCGATCGAAGCGGAGGACATCAACCAGCTGGTTATGGTCAAGCTGCCCCACGCGGTAAAAACCCTGGAGAGGGGATTTTTCACTGCTGCCTCCTATGAGGAGTACTGCCAGAAGGCTGATCTCCTCTTGCGCCAGAATGTGATCGACCAGGATGGGATTGAGCTGGCCAGGATTGAGCGCTATGTCATTGGGCCGGTCTTCAATCTGGACTACTTCTACTCCCCCATAACGAAGAGGATTGAACTGATCGGCATAGACTGGAGGTTTGAGACGAGCCTTGACGGCCACTGCCGACTGCCTGCGCCCCAGCAGCTAACCCTTAATGAACAGCAGATCAATCCTGAGTACACCGTCTGTGGACATAACTCCGCCACCCTGCGCGAGTCGCTCTTGGAGAAGGCGTTCGTCCTGGCGGAGATGTATGTGGAAGCGACCCAGGAGTACTACAAGCCCGGGATCATCGGCCCCTTCTGTCTGCAGACCTGTGTGGACAAGGACCTGAACTTCTACATCTACGATGTCGCACCCAGGATCGGCGGTGGGACCAATGTGCATATGGCTGTCGGCCACCCCTATGGCAATGCCCTCTGGCGGACCAATATGTCCACCGGCCGCAGGCTCGCTCGCGAGGTGAGGATCGCTCTGGAGAACGATTGTCTGGAACAGATTGTGACCTGAGGCCACTGGAGAAGATGAACGAAATCGCAAACAAAGGCGAGGGCAGAGGCCCGAGCCCGGTTGTTCCCAAGAAGCTCGGCCGGATAGCCAAGAAGCTCTCCGCAGCTGGGGAGGAGCTGGTGCTCATCGCCCCGGCCATTCTTCACAGCCAGGCATCTGAACAGATGCTGGCCATCGCCAGGATGGGGATGCTCGATAAGATCCTGGGATATCTCGTCACCACCGATAAGAATGTGCATTTCGTCCGGCCGGGGATCGCCTGGGATAGCGTGCGCACGGTGCCCCTGGATGTGATTACCGGCGTGGAGTATGTGGAAGAATTTCATACCAACACCCTGAAGCTCCTGGTGGGGGAGAGGGCGGAGAAGATCATCTTTTATGAGGACCTGGATGGCATCCGGTTTTATCAGTATATCCAGGGAGTTAAGCGAAAGGACCAGTCGGCAGGGGTGTGAGCTGGTCTGGACCTTCTTTTCTGGCCTCTGACTCAGTACGCGATGATTCGGTGATTTTATGCCGCCGTCAAGAAAGAGCATTCGGGCCGGGGCAGAGGAAAAATCGCCTGCTACCGGCGGAGAGGAGGTGGCACTGGTGGCTCACTGCCTTCTGAATCCTTTGACCCGGGTCAAGGGTCTGGATACTCTATCCTTCTCTCCCGCAGGACCAACGATGCAATTGCCCTGTCCGGAGGCGCTCTATCTGGGCACCGAGCGCTGGGCGGTGACCAGAAACCAGCTGGATGTGCCCCAGTTCCGCCAGTTCTGCCGCTCGCTGATCGTTCACTATGCAGATCTACTGGAGATGCTGGCAAAAGAGGGAGTGCGGGTGCGCGTGGTGGGGGTGGCCGGTAGTCCGAGCTGCGGCGTGCAGACGACGAGCTTTGGCTATGCGGGCGGGCGGGTGCACGAGGCGGAGCACGAGCATGTGCCCGGGAGGGGGATATTCATGGAGGAGCTGATTGGGGAGCTGGAGAGGCGCGGAATTCCCTATGAGGCGGAAGAGGTCGGGAAGAAGTGCATGAATGAGGCCGAGTTCGGGAGCATGCCGGGAATCGAGCCCTTCATGAGAGAGGAACGGGACCGGTTTGAATGAATGGTAAAATGGATGGGTGCAGATAATCTTCTTTTGGTGACGCCAAAAGCGGTATTGATCTAGATTGCTCGCTTGTGATGCTCATCTCCCTCGACCCTCCGGCAGCGCTGCGTCCAGCACATGGCCTACCTGCTGATCCGGGCTAGGCCGTTGCCGTATGATTTGAGCAATCAGTTCTGTTTGATCTATTCTTGCGAACCGATTTTTCAGTGGACGCCGCGCGCGATTAAACGCGCGGTAGTGCTCTGGCCCCCTCAACGCCGGGGAGGCTTGGATACAGCGATTGATATGGCTAAGTCGGAATAACTGCGACCGGAATCCCGTTGATGTGTGTCCATGTGGGCAGGCACATGCGCGGGGGCGAGGAAAATCCGGCCACCTTTTGTGGGAAGAAATGAAGGCGGTTCTGGTATAGAGAAATCACTCTCTTTTCCGGTGGCAGATGCTGTAGACAGCCTGTCAGCCATCAGAGGAGGCTGATGAAATGAAATAGGAGAAAAGTACTCTGGGAGAAAAGTAGCCACCCTTGAGGCACAGGCATGCCTGGCCTACGAATACCATTAAATACTACTACTGCATGAGATTGGGCTGCATCCTTTTGCGGGGATTGCCAAGCCAGGTCAAAGGCGCTGGATTCAGGGTCCAGTCACGAAG